>JANYJN010000222.1 GCA_025358475.1 Candidatus Solibacter sp. | reverse complement strand
TCGAGAAACCCGTACGCCAGTTTCTGCGAGCTGGACTAATCGGCTGCCAGCGACCTTCGTGCCGCGTAAAATCCCAGCGCCGTCAAGACCACTCCGAACGCGGCGGCCATCAGGATTTCCGGCGCCGCTTCCGGCGCCGCCGTGCCACGCAGAATGATGTTGCGCGTCAGGGCAACCAGGTAGGTGGAGGGCAATAAGTTGCTCAGCCAGTCAATGGGAAACCGCAAAAACTCATGCGGGAACACGAATCCGGAAAGCATCACGGAGGGTAATAGCAGGACGTTTGCCAGTTGCAGCGCCTGCGTCTGATTGCGCGCCTTGGCGGCCACCAGCAGCCCCATGCCAATGGGCGCGAGCACCAGCAGCGGCAGGCTCAGAATGAGCAACAGAAGGCTGCCCTGAATCGGAATGGCGAACAGCCAGCGCATTAACAGTACCAAAACGCCGCATTCGGCCAGCCCTACGCCGGCCACCGCCACGGATTTTCCGGCGATGATCGCAGCCGGCCCCAGCGGAGTTACCAGCATCTGCTCTAAGGTCCCGCGCTCTCGCTCGGAGGCCAGCGAGATGGCCAGCAACAGAGTGGTGATGGTCTGCACCAGAATCGCGATCAGGCCGGGAATCAGGAAAGCCGCGGTCCGTCCGCTGGCGTTGAACATTACTTTGGATTGAATCTCTACGGTGGACGCGAGGCGCGTGGGAGCGGCTTGGGCCTGCTCCTCGAAACCGAGCGCATCCAGCGCCGAGAGCAGGTAGTTCGAGGTCGCCACATCGGCGCCGTCCACCCAAACGCGAATACCGGCCTTACGCCCGTACACCAGGTTCGCCGTATAGTCCGCCGGAATCTCGATGGCCAGGCGGATCGCTCCGGTCCTCAGACCGGATTCGATTTCCGCCGGTTCCTTGGAGGAATTGGAAGGTTGAACCGCAAACAACGAGGAACGCGAGATGCGCCGCTCCAATAAGCGTCCGGCCTGGTGGGAGTCGCGATTCAGAACCGCCGTGGGGACGTGCCGGACGCGGGTTTCGAGCGCATAGCCGTAAAACAGCAATTGCGCCACCGGTAAGCCGATGGTCAGCGCCAGAGTCAGGCGGTCATGCACCATGTGGCGGAGTTCTTTGGCGGCTACAGCGCCTACTTTTCGCCACATGCGACGCCTCCTCCATAGCCAACCAGGGCGCGAGCCTCGGCCGGCGAGACCCCCGTCAGTTTACCCTCCCGGACATAGCCGATGCGCTGAAACCGCTCCACCTCGTCCATGTGATGTGTGGCTAGAAGAATCGCCATGCCAGATTGGGCACACTCCTGGAGAATGAGCCACAATTGCCGGCGTGCCTCGGGATCGATGCCGGATGTCGCCTCGTCCAGCAGCAGAATCGATGGCCGGTGACCTAACGCCGCCGCCAGCGCCAGTCGCTGCTTCCAGCCGTGAGACAGAGTGCCGGCGCGCTGTTTTCGGAATTGCACCAGATCCAGGCGGGCCATCACCTCTTCGACATGCGCCCGGGAACGAACCCCCCAAAAACCGTGGCAGCGAACCCAGAACGCGAGATTCTCCTCCACCGAGAGATCGTCATACAGGCTGAACTTCTGAGCGACGTAACCGGTACTCCCGGCCGTCGAAATGTTTCCGCTGGTGGCCCTCAGACCGCCGGCGGCGATGCGCAGCAGCGTGGACTTTCCCGAGCCGTTCGCCCCCAGCAGGCCGTAGATTTCGCCGCGATCCACCTGCAAGCTGACTTCGTGTAGTACGGTTTGCGAACCGTACTTCTTGGAGACGCGGTCGAGACAGATCCCAATCATGGCAACTCAAAGCTGGCGATGGTTCCCGCCGCCAGCCGCTGGGGCCACGATACCCTGGCCCGCACGACGCTCTCTTCGAAAACTCGCCGGTCCTCGCGAAACGCAGCGGGTATGGTCCGCCTGGTAATGGACTCCGCCCGCCACTCGATGCGCTGATGCGCCGGTTCCAGCATACCTATGGACGCCATCCCCAATTTCAACCGGAGCGCGGCCCTTGCCGGAACGGCGAATTCGCAGGCGTACTCCTGGGGCAGGGTGAGCAGGGCCACCGGATGTCCCGGTGGAATTCGCTGGCCGGGAGTCACGTCCAACAGGTCCACCTCGGCATCCGCTGGCGCCCGTACCTCGGCATCCCGCAGCAGGTTGTCGAACTCCGCGATGTTGGCGCGAAGCCGCGGGATCATGGAAGGGAACCGCTCGCTCGCCCCTCCGCTGGCCATCGCCCGCCCCACCGTGCGCCGCACCTCCACGCGCCCTGCAGCGGCACTGTCCAGACGCACTTTCGCCCCCGCCCTACCGCTGGTATCCGCACTTTCGAATTCTCGCAGAGCGGCAGCGTACTCGGCTTCGGCATCCATGACGCCGGGGTGCGATTCCAACAGTTGGCGCCTCACTTGCGCCGAAATCCCCGCCGTCACGCGGTTGCTTTCGATGGCGGATTCCGCGGCCCGCAATACCATAGCCAATTGTTCGCGCCGTGCCTTTAGCTCTCGCGCATCGAATCGAACCAGAAGCTGGCCCTTGCCAACCCGCTGCCCCTGGCGAACCAGCACCTCCCGCACGGTGCCGCCCGCCGCCGAGCCCGCCGCTACCACCACCGGATCGAGTGGCACCTTCACCCAAGTGGACCCGCCCGCTCCGGCAGAGGAGTGGGATAGCACAACAGCGGACACCAGGCCGCTGGAAACCATCCCGGCAACCAGCCAGAAACGGGCGGTGAACCTCATGGGAGTGGGTTCGTAATCGTCACCATGGGCCCGTTGCTCTTGACCGAGCCGATGGTAATCGCCAGTGGATAAGTTCCGGGACTGAAATCGGCGGGCACCAGGATATTCGCCTGTGCCAGCCCGATCTGCCCCGGCGTCATCCCCAGGAACGCGACGGTTACCGGCGTGCCGCCCAGCGTCGCCGAGTACGGCAGCTTTGGTACCGATAACACAGTGGTGGACGCAAGCCCACCCGACGGCACGGGATTGTCCAAAGCCCCCTGGCCGGTGAGGTAAGCGATGATGTAGCCGCCGGCAGGTGCGGCGTTGTCCGCGGTGTTTACCGTAAGGGCTCCGCTGGGCGTCACGTTCTGTACCACCGCGCGATTGTCACCGAACACGAAGATTCCGGGCATACTCGCCTGCACGGCCAACGGGAAGGCTGCCGATTGCACGCCGTTGACTTCCACCGTGGTCTGCGCGTTCCCCGTGGCCGTTTCATAGGGAAGCTGGGCGTTGATCTGGGTGCCGGAGGGAAGGGGAGTGATGGCATAGATCGGGATCGGCAAGCCATTCACCCGAATGCGATAGCCGCTAAGCGTCGTGGGCAGGGGCCGCTCCTGCGCGAGGGAACTGCCGCTCGCGATTTGATCGATGAAGATAGTGATCCAGGATCCCGGAGCGGCGCCGGGCAGGAAACTCGCTCCGTTCACCACCGCGGTGATCGCGGGTCCAGTTACCGTGGCATTGATCGTAAGGTCGGTGCTGGCGCTGGGCACTCCCGCCACCGTGGCGGAGACGGTACCACGCCCGGCAGTCGCGCCGAGAGTGACCGTGGTCGAAGCGCGGCCGCGCGAGTCGGTCGCCGCCGTTGCCGGATTCACCGTCGCTGCTGTCGCCGTGAAGGCGACCTGGATACCCGGCACGGGCAGTCCCCCGGTATCCAGAACCTCCACCGTGAACGGCGCTGGCAGGGTTGCGCCGGCGTTGCCTGTAGCCGTGAAACCCGTCACGACATTCACTCGGGCGGCAGAGGCAGGGGGCTTGCCGCCGAAGTCGAATTTCGCGAGGAAGCCGTCGCCGCGGGGCCACTGCGGTCCCGAGCCTCCAAACGCGGGTTGCAACGCAACCGAAGATGTCGCGAGCGATGTGGAGAGAGTCCCGCCGCCCACGTAGGCATTACCGGCGGCATCCACCGCGACGGCCATGGCTCCGTCATCCTTGTTGCCGCCGAAGAAACTTGCGTAGCTCAGGGCGCCGGTGGGCGACAACTTCACCAGGAACGCGTCGCCCGTGTTGCGGATGCGCTCGTCAAATCCCTGGGACGGGTTCGCGGCGAAGCCCTGTCCTCCAAGACCCGCGTTCGCCGGCTGCAGTGCATCGGCGGTCACGGGGAATTCAACCGACGTGGTGTAGCCCACGACGAACGCGTTGCCGCTACCATCCACGGCGATGTCCAAACCACCCTCGTCGCCCTTTCCGCCGAGATAAGTCGAATACACCAGCGCGCTGCCAGCCGGGTTCAGTTTGGCTACGAACGCATCCCCGTAATAAGAGTCGCCCACCGTGCCATTCGCCCCCGAACCTTGGTAGGTGCGCTGCGGCGCATTCGCCGTGGTCGGGAAATCCGTCGAAGAGGTATTGCCGGTGACATAAGCTGCGCCGGTGCCGTCCACGGCTATCGAGACGGCGACGTCGCGGAACCCGCCGCCCAGATACGTCGCGTATACCAGCGCGCCCAGGGAACTGATTTTGGCCACGAAACCATCACCCGCTGCTCCGTTATAGTTGGTGGTGGTCTCGAGACCCTTGAATGTGGTCTGATAGGCGCCGGGAGTGACCGGGAAGTCGCCGGAAAACGTGATGCCGCAGACGTAGATGTTGTTCAATGCGTCGACGGCCACGCCTTTGACGCCATCGTGACTACGGCCGCCCAGGAACGTGGAATACAGCAGTGCCGTGCCCGTGGGGTTGAGAATGCTGACAAAGCCGTCGCCCGCCACCGAAGGACCGAAGTTGGCACTGCCACGAAAGGTCCGGGCCAGGGCATTCGCCGTGGTTGGGAAATCGGAGGACTCGGTGCTTCCGCCTACAACTGCGTTGCCGTTGGAATCGATTGCGATTCCCATTGCCATATCGTTGAGCGAACCGCCTAGATAGGTGGAGTACATCAACTGATTGCCGGCCGGGTTCAGCTTCGCCACAAAACCGTCGCCTGGATTGTAAAATCCATTATCGTCAGCCGCCGTGAACCCTCGATAGGTCTTCTGCAACGCGCCCGCCGTCGTCGGGAAATTGGACGATTGCGTGGCGCCCACCACAAAAGCGTCGCCGCTCGGATCAATCGCCAGGGACGTGGCAAAATCGTCGCCGCTTCCGCCCAGGTAAGTGGCGTAGATCATCGCCGTACCGGACGGATTCAGCTTGGCCACGAAGGCATCGCCGAACTGCGCCTGCAGCAGCGGTGAGTTGGTGCCCGCATAGGTTCCCTGCGCCGCTCCACGAGCCGGGAAGTTGGCTGACGACGTGAATCCGGCCACATAAAGGTTGCCGCTCGCATCCACTTTGACACTGGCGACGGCATCGTTGACAGATCCGCCCAGGTAGGTGGCGTAGCTCAATACGGGGTCGATCACCAGGGCATGGCGGCGATCATATTCGCCGACCGCTACCGTCACCTCCTGGTTCCGGCTCACCACATACCGGCAATCCACCGCACGCCGCTCCCCTCCGTTCAGCACCTGGTAGGCGACCGGCTTGTGCTGCCGGAGTTCGCCCATCACCAGATCGCCGTTCGGATCGACCAGGGGGCGGTCCTTGCCATCGAACACGATGCGAATCGCGCCCGGATTGGCTCCCGGCTGAACCCGGAAATCGAATTCCAGCCTGCCTTGGTCGCCGTAGTAGACCACATCCACGCCCGGGTACACTCCGGCGTATTCGATTTTGGCGTACGTGGGGATATCGGCGTGCCAGTTCTTCGGGTTGGAACCGATGAAGTAGTTCACCTTGCCCGGCAATGCCTCCAGCGGCACCGGACGGGATGCGGCGGATGCGCCTGCAAACCGCATCGCCACCTCGTTGCGCTTTCCACCTTTTCCGGCCAGCAGAACCGAGGCTCCCCCCGCTCGCACTCCGATGGTGTATCCCGCTCCCCGGGCCAGGTACTGGGCTTGCCGCCCGCCCTGGCCGCGATTCGGCTCGAAGGCCAGCGGTAGTCTTGCCAGGCTCTCCGGGCGTCGAGGTGCGGCCGCGAAGGCGGTAGCAGTCAAAATCAGTGCGGACAGAAATCCGCTTCTGAAAACAGTTCGAAGCATTATTATTCGGTGCCCCTCTAACCTTGGAATTGGTTTGGTGCGGACGTTGGTCCGGCGTCTAAGGTTAGGACACTTTAGCGCAATCGGGGGGCAGAGTCCAGTCCGAAATTACGCGAATTTACTCGCGGGTGCTACATCTTGAGAGCGTAATAGCCCTTACGAACATGCACCACCAGGTCCTTCCGGTTTCTCACCCGAAGCTCGATGGGGTGGAACAGGCCGTCCGTCTTTAACGGCTCGGGACTGTAGGCGATATTGTATTGGTGGCGCAGTTCGTTGGCGATGTTTTCGAACGATTGCTCCAAGTCTTCCACTTTGAACGGGAAGAAGGCCTTTCCCCCGGTCTCCGCGGTGAGGTATTTCAACACCTTATCGCCGTCGCTTTCGACCTTGCTGATGTTGGTGGAGATGGCGTAGATCACGACATCGGCCTTCTGTGCCATTTCAAGCGCCTGGTCGCGCGTGTAATGGCTCTGGTTGTCGTCGCCATCGCTGACCACGACGATCGCGCGCCGAAACTTGTGTTTCGGCTGGTCCTGCGAAAGCTTGTCGCGGCAGGCGAAAAAGATGGCGTCATACAGCGACGTTCCGCCGCCCGGCCGCAGTTGCCGGATCGCCGTGGCCAGCTTCTCCGTATCGGAGATCAGATCGGCAACCAGTTCCGCTTGTTCGGAGAAGCTCACCAGCAGAGCTTTGTCCTGATTGGCGTGGATGGTGTTGTTGAGGAATTCGATGGCGGCATCTTGCTCGAACTTGAATCGGTCCCGGACGCTGTTGCTGGTATCGATCAGGATCCCGAGGCGCAGCGGCAGATCGCTTTCTGCGTTGAACTCCAGGACTTCCTGCGCCTTCTTGCTGTCGATCACCTCGAAATCGTCCTTGGTCAGGTTGGTGACGAAGCGGCCCTTGTGATCCGTCACCGTGTACAGCAGGCTGACCCGCGTGACGTCCACCTGGATGCGCGTCGGCTCATCCGCCTGGGCCACCGGCGGCGTGGCCGGCGGCCGCACGACCGGTTTCTGCTCCGCGGCCCAGATACCGGCGCCAATGGCGGCGAAGGCCGCGAGGAGAACCCTGATTTTCATATGGCCTAATTATAACCTTGCCCCCCGGAGTATTTCCGCGGGTGGCGCCATGCCTGTCAGCGCGCGGGCGGAGCCGCCAACGTGAAGGAGGCCATATTCGATTGGTCCACCAAGGTGGCGCCCGTGTCCACGAAGACCGGCACATGGGATCGGGTGCCTTGCGGGGAGTTGGCCTCTCCGCCCGGCTTGGCGTGGTGGAAATCATCCAGCACGCGCATCCCGAAATACGCCATGGTGTAAGGCTTTTGGGCGATCGTGGCCCGAATCATGCCCTTGCGCATCCAGTTGAGCGTACCCTCCTGTGTGTCCATGGCAATGATCGTCTTGTCCTTGATACCGGCGCGGTCCAATACGTCGGCCACCTCGTTGCACGACAAGGCTTCCAGGCACACAAAAGCGTCCGGAGCCGTTTTCCCTGGCGCGATGAGGTTCCGCGTGCCATCGAAGGCCCTGGTGGGATTGCCGGCCATATCGATGACCTGAAGGATCTTGATTCCGGGGTAACGCCCCAGAACCCGCCTGCAACCTTCCAACCGCTCATCGAGATTCGCCTGGCCTGGAATGCTGTAGAGAGCCACGCTGCCCTTCCCGCCGAGTTGTTTGGCGAGAAGCTCTCCGCTCATCTGGCCCGCCACGTAGTTGTTCGTGCCGATGAAGGTCAAACGCTTGCTTTTGGGGGAGTCCGAATCGATGGTAACGACTGGAATGCCGGCGGCGGCCGCCGCGTCGATGGCGTCCCGCATCAGTTCCGGGTCCGCGGCCGATACCAGAATGCCGGCAGGCGGAATTTTCCGGTGAACCACGTTCAGAAATTGCTCCTTCTCGGCTTTCGGATCGTAGGTTTCCGGTCCCACCATCTCCGCATTGACCCCCATCTCATGCGCCGCTGCCCGCAGGCCCTCCTCGGCCACTTGCCAGTACGCAATTTTCGTATTGGAAGTGACCAGCACATATGTCTCGGCTGCCTCATGCCGTCCGCCGCCGCAGGCACACAGCATAGATATCGCCACAATTGCCAAAGCTACCGCCGGTTTAGTAATAAGATGCATAGTTTCGATCCGAAGAGGACTCACCTGTCAACGAGTATACGTCTGCCGGTAGGCGCGCGCAATTCGGAGGCATCGGGCGCCCCCCAGGCGCGCCGCTGGCGGCCAGCGTTCCCCACATGTCCGGATTTCAGCCGATGGAATCGGCAAGTGCAAGCCGTTCCAGCCACGCCGCCAGTTCCGGCGCCAGCGGGGACACCACCGTGATCGCCTCCTCTGTGGTGGGCTGCCGAAACTCGATGCGGTGCGCATGCAGGAAATAGCGCCCCAGCTCCGGCTGCGCGGCCGCCCCGTAGAGCGTGTCCCCCACCACGGGATGTTTGATGCTGGCCAGATGGACCCGGATCTGGTGCGTGCGGCCCGTCCCGATGTGGACTTCCAGCAGGGTGAAGCCCGTAAACCTGCGCAGCACGCGATACTCGCTCCACGCCGCGCGGCCTTCCGCCAGGCGCGCCGTCATGCGCGTGCGATGCACGGGATCGCGCGCGATCGGCTTGGCGATCCGCCCACTCTCCGGTTTCACCACGCCCTCCACCAGCGCCAGGTACGTCTTGGTTACCTGCCGGCTGGAGAACTGTTCGGCCAGTCCGCGATGCGCCGCGTCGTTCTTGGCCACCAGCAGGACGCCGCTGGTGAAGCGATCCAAACGGTGCACAATTCCCGGCCGCATGGCGCCGCCCACGCCCGAAAGCTGGGCGAAACGGTGCAGCAGGGCATTCACCAGCGTCCCCGAATGCACCCCCGCGCCCGCGTGCACTACCATGCCGGCCGGTTTATCGATGGCCACAAGGTCCGCGTCTTCGTACAGCGTGGCCAGCGGAATCTCTTCCGGCACCGCGTGTAGCGGGACCGGCTCGGCGGGTTGCACGTCGATGCTCTCGCCCCCGCGCAGCGTGTAGGAAGGGCGCGATTCGGCGCCGTTCACCCGCACGTGGCCGCGCTTGATCCAATCCTGAATGCGCGAGCGGCTGGTATCGGGCAGACGCACATTCAGCCAGTTATCGAGGCGTTGGCCCGCGTCAAGTAATGTTACCTGGAACACCACGTTATGACGCGGATCCGGCAGCCTTCGCTTCCGGCACGGCTGCGGCCGGGGGTGTGCCGGCCTGAACCTGAGTCGCCAGCCGGCGCCGATCGTA
>JANYJN010000140.1 GCA_025358475.1 Candidatus Solibacter sp. | reverse complement strand
CGCCCCAGCACGCAGCACCGCTTACGGTCGCGGAATCTGAAGGTCGGCGCAAATCTTGCGCGCCAGGAAATCGTTCACCTCTCGATGGCGTGGGACCGACGAAGACTTGCCCGTTGACCGATTGACATAGACGGCGTGGTTTCCCCCTTCACGAAAGAATTCGCAGCCACAGCGCTCCAAATGACGAATCAGATCGACCCGCTTCATGCTGCGGGAAGCACGAATGTCTCACGGATCACAGCGGCGCCTTCCAAGGACTCCTCGGACATCGCGCGATTGGCGTCTAGAACCAGAGCGACTGCCTCATGAAGATTCTCTCTAGCCTCGTTCAGAGTCGCTCCCTGGGTGTTGGCGCCGGGCAGTTCTTCTATAAACGCCACATAGCCCTCGGGCACTTTCATGAATATCGCAGTCAGGTTCATTGGTTCATTAGTTCATCGATATTATCTCACCAATTTTCGTCCCGAGCCGACTGCTCCGGCCCGCCGGATTGTCCGTTACCGCTGGATCAATCCCGCCAAACGCCGGACACGAAACAAACCCCGCCGCTATGCCGCGTGATCCGATCTGACTACGGATACTCTCACGCGGTAGCCTAGCGAGCCGAGAATGCGAATGAGAAGATCGCTCGACACGTGTTCGAGATCGTCGTTCAGAATGGCAGTCACTCTCGTTCGCGCAGTGCCCGCCCGCCTCGCGATCTCCGCGTGGGTGATCTCTTGCTGGCGTACAATTTCCTTCAGTCGCTTGAGCAGCGCGTGTTGGACCTGCCACTCTTTTGCCGCTACGCCGGAGAGTCCCAGTGCCCCTGCCAGCTCTTCCGGCGTCGTCGCCACAATCGGTTTAAGTCTGCGCATCGGGAAGCTCCTTGAGACGTTTTCGTGCAAGCTCCATTTCGAGAGAAGGCGTCCGCTGCGTCTTCTTGACGAAAGCGTGAAAGACAGGCACGCCCAGAAGTGACGCCATTTAGTAGAAGACACGGAAGATGCCGTCCTCACCCTTCACCCGGAGCTCCGAGACGCCCGAAGCCACTGCCGGCATGGGTCGTGAGTTCGGCATCCCAACCTGCTCGCCCAGTTGCAACCGGAAGAGTCCCCGGCCCAAACGAATCCGCACTTCTTTCGGGAACCGGCGAATCGCATCCCGTGACTTTGGATGAAGAACAATGGGCTGCACACGTTAAGGGTATCAAATTTGAGACATCGCAAAGCTGCCCGCCGCATCGGCCGGCGTTAGCGGATACCTTCTTGCCTCGTGCCGATTTCCCCCTCTCCCCGTTCACGAAACCAACCGCGCGCAGTCGTGACGGGATTCCCTCATAATCCGGCCCACCATCACCCCAACTCCCACAAAATAACTCCCGCCCCTCCCGCCACTTGACCCCCGCAATTTCGGACTCCCCCCACTCCCCATGCTATAGCTCAAAGCGGAAGGACCAACCATGCCGAACCCCAAACGCCCAGCGTCCGAAACCTCGCGCGCCGCCCACTGCGCCACCGGACCGCGCTTCCTCGTCATCCGTCCCATTCCGAACCCCACTACCCCGCGAATCACAGCGCGCCAGAAATACCGAGCGAACCCATTTTCCCTCCCAACTAGAACAAACTGGAACCACTTGCAACCTCCGGCGGCGAAGCCGCTTCCCCGCGCAGTCCCCGCCCCATCGACTGGCCCAATATCGCCCCATCCCATTCGGCCCGTCCCATCCCACCTCAAATCAGTTTTTACCAGACGAACCCATTTTCCCCGCCAACCCAAACAAAATCCGGCCACTTACCCCATCCGGCGCGAAGCCGTCGTCCCAACCCGATCCCATTCTCATTCTTGTGGGAAATCCAGACCAATCCGTCTGCCATTCCCTCACATTTCCCAAATTAAGATATATAACTCCTTTGTCCTCAGCATGGCCCCACCCGTGCCTTACCCTTCCCGAAGGAGAAGTCTCTCTAATGAGCGATCCATCTACACTTTGGCTGACCATCACCAACGCCGCGTTAGGCGTGGTTGTCCTGATCTGCTGCTTCGCCGTGGCTATCGGCGTGTTTCAGGAAATTGCCGCCAAACGCAAGAAAGCGGCTGCCATGTCCCAAATCGACCGCGAGGTCTCAGATCTCGTTGCCTCGTTCCAGGACGGCCACACCTTCCACCTCCCCGAACTCGGCATCACCATGGCCGATGGCGGCGAGGAACTCCGGAAGAAAGAAGAGAAGTAACCGCCATGACCTGCCCCTTTCTCAAAGAAGCTCAGGTCAAGTATTGCCAGACGTCCTCGGTCCGGAAATTCATTCCCATCGCGGCGGCCGGCCGGGCCAATGACACACGCGATAAATGTTCCTCCCACGAATACCTCACCTGCCCGGTCTACCGCATGCAGTCCGCCGCCCCAACCGTTTCCAGCCATTGCCCCTTCCTGGGCGAGTCGCTGATGCAGTATTGCGGCGCCGCGCCTGTCGCCAAAATGATCCCCTACAGCGAGAGCCAGCTCTCCCGCTGCGGCTGCGATCGCTTCCGCTACTGCGAGCTCTACCTCTCCATGGCCCACCCCGGCGTGCCCGCCGAAGACGTGGATGGCATTCCGCTGCCCGCCTGGCTCCGCTACTCCGCCAACCACATGTGGCTCGATATCGGTGAGGACGGTGTCTGTCACGCCGGCATCGACGCCTTTCTCGGCCGCGCCCTCGGCCAGGCCGAACGCATCAGCTACGTCTGGCAGCGCGGCCAGCACCGCGCCACCGCCGTGGTCACCGTCAACGGCATGGATCACGAAATCGTCTTCCCCAACCCGTTTCTCCTGACCGGTTGCAACCTCTATCTACGCGCCGACCCTGGGCGCCTTACCGCCCAACCTTACACCGGCGGATGGCTCTTCGAGGGCGTGCCCGCGCCGGAAACTTCCGATAACCTCCTCCAGGGCGCCGCCGCGCGCCATTGGATGGAGTTGGAACAGCACCGCATCAACGAGTTCCTCCAGCAGCAGCAGCCGGGCCCCCACGGACCGCTCGCCGCCGATGGCGGGCAATTAGCCCCCGGCCTCTCGCGCTGCCTTGATCGCGAACAGATGCTGGCCCTCTTCCATACGTTTTTCTCGCCTTATGTGAGCCCAACCTCGCTAGCAGAAAGAGCCAAACTGTGAAACTTCGCGGACCCATCGTATTCTTAGCCGGTGTCCTCGCCGCCCTCGCCGCGGGCTGGGCCGGCTTTCCCCGCGTCATCTACCAAACCCAGCGGCAGCCGGTCGATTTCAGCCACCAGGTCCACGCCGATAAGGCCGGATCCAAGTGCGACGATTGCCACTCCTTTCGCGCCGACGGCACCTTCGCCGGCGTTCCCACCTTGGATAAATGTGCCGGCTGCCATGCCGCCGCCATGGGCTCCACCGTTGCCGAAAAGAACTTCATCGATCGATATGTGACGCCGGGCCGCGAGCCCCAGTGGCTGGTCTACGCGCGCCAACCCGAGAATGTCTACTTCTCGCACATCGCCCACGTCAAACGCGGCAACTTGAAATGCGAACAGTGCCACGGCAATCAGGGAACCAGCAAC
>JANYJN010000057.1 GCA_025358475.1 Candidatus Solibacter sp. | reverse complement strand
ACTAATAACGGTAGAAGATT
The DNA here is from genome assembly GCA_025358475.1 of Candidatus Solibacter sp. Classification (GTDB taxonomy): domain Bacteria; phylum Acidobacteriota; class Terriglobia; order Bryobacterales; family Bryobacteraceae; genus Solibacter. Next base: position 9,858 of record JANYJN010000057.1, on the reverse strand, counting down.
CATAAATGACCTCCAGATTCGCGCTTCACAGCCGAATTTGCGGGCCCGGGTGGGCGGCCGGACCTGCTGGTAATGTACCAATGCCGGTTTTGTCGAACGTCCTGGCGGTGGCTTCTTCGATGGCGTCCACCACCAGCAGCAGATACGCATCCAGCGCGCATTGCACTTGCCGGCGAACTTCGCAGGAGCCATCCCGCGCCTGTGCCTCACACACCGTACAGACGTCGCGCCGGATGGCCTCAATGTACTGGTGGATGTCGTCGCTGGTTACCGATTGAATCGCTCGGGCCACCTGGGGAAATAGACGAAACAGCGCGCAACTGGGGGGGCTCTCCAGGCCGCACTGGCCCTCGGTGGTCCGTTCCGTGCACACACTACAAATCCGGTTCCGGACAATGGCCTCTAATTCTTTGAATGAGCGGTCCATCTTTTAAAACTCCTTCCGGGAGTGAAAGTGAGTGCACGCCGGAGGCCAAGCCCAAATCCGGCTAAACTATTGAGTTTTGCACCGTTTGGGCCCGGGATTCCGGTGGTCTGGGGGTAGTGGCACATCTGCAGTCCCAGCGGTGGGGCAAATTCCGCTCGGGGACGAGGGGCCGTGGGTTTTTTCGACACGCAACCCGGCCGCCATGATGGCCAGCAGAACCGTGCTGATGGGGTCTTGCTCGCTGACCACCGATAGGATTCCGGCCTCCCAGGCTTCGGCCATCAGTTGGGTGTCTTTGTGGGTGATGAGGACGATCCGCTCCGGGTTCGAGAAGGGCAGGGTGAGCCGTTCCAGCGCGGATTGATCCAGCACCATCACGCAGTGTTGTGTGGGGTCGGGCCGGCCGACCGATTCGACATGCCATGCGCAACTGCGGGACAGGGCTTCACGAAGGGCGGCGGCGTACATCCCGTCAGCGATCGCGAGCTGAACCGTTTGCATCATGGACTGCTCCACGCCTCCGCCTTCCCAAAACCTACTTCTTGTAACCGTCCAGGTTCTTGTGTTCGCCGAAATACTTGCCGGCATCGGTTAACTCCTTGGGTTTCGCCTTGGAATCGACGTGGCAGTACGTGCAGGCCTTCTTGGTGGACTTTACGTATTCCGGCTTGCCATACGAGGTGGTGGAGCAAACCAGGAAACCGCCCAGCAATATAATAGCGGGTAAGGTGACTTTCAAATGGGACATGATGCCTCCAGGGTGGAAGATAGCAATTGCAGCACCATCCAGCTAAATCCCTAATTTAAGACAGTTTGGGCTGAATTCACCGGCGACTGGGGGGGGCATTCCGCCCGAAATCGATTCTAGTTGCGCCAATTCACGCAGGCGTCTTGCTATACTCGAATCAAAGTCTTGTTCAATGTCAAAGCTCACCCCAGGCTGGCAGAGAGCCAGCGTTCTGGAATCGGTCTTCGACCAATTATCCGACGCTCTGGTTCTATATGATCCCGAATTCCGCATCACCGGGGTAAACCGGGCAGCGGAGAAGCTCTTCGGCATGTCCAGCGAAGAGATGCTGGGCAAGCACTGCCAGCAGGTTTTCCAATGTTCGGTGTGCGAGCCCAACTGCGGGGTACTAGTAGGCCTAAACCAGCCGCCGGCGTCGCCCAACTGCACGGTCCGTCTGCATACCGATAACGGCATGGAGCGCCTGGTGGTCATGCGCACCAACCAGATGTTCGATGACGCCGGCCAGCTCACTGGAGTTGTGGCCACCATCAAGGACGTCACCGACGAGGCGTCGCCCCAGAAACGCGAAGTGATCGCCGAATCGCCCTGCATGCGCGAAATGATGAATTTCGTGCGCCGCGTGTCGGCCAGCGAGGCCACCACCATCCTGCTGGAAGGCGAGAACGGAACCGGTAAGGACCTAATCGCCAAAACACTGCACTACCAGAGCGTCCGCCAGGCGGAGCCGTTCATCGCCATCAACTGCGCCGCCATTCCCGAAACCCTGCTGGAAAGCGAGCTGTTCGGGTACGAAAAGGGCGCCTTCACCGACGCACGGTCGCAGAAACGCGGTATCTTCGAACTGGCCGACAAAGGCACGCTGTTTCTGGATGAGATCGGCGAGATTCCGCTCATGTTGCAGGCCAAACTGCTGCGCGTGCTGGAGGACCAGACGTTCCGCCGCTTGGGCGGGCTGAAGGATATTCACCTGGATCTGCGGGTGATCGCGGCCACCAACAAGAATCTGCGCGAAGCCGTCAAGGAAGGCGCCTTCCGCCAGGATCTCTATTTCCGGCTGAACGTCATCCAGATACTGATTCCGCCCCTGCGCGAGCGCATTGAAGACATCCTGCCGATGACCGCCTTCTTCATCGAGCACTACAATCGCAAATTCAAACGCAATATCGAGACTGTCACCGATGCCGCGGCCAAACTGCTGATCGCGCACGATTGGCCGGGCAATGTTCGCGAACTGCGCAACGCCATCGAGCGGGCCATGATCCTGGAGGAAGGCCCCTCCATCACGGCGGCGAGTCTGCCTATTTCGATTACACGGCCCGACGGCAGCGGGCAACTCGCCGGAATTCCGATTGGCGCCGAGATTCCGATTGACGGGCTCTCGCTGGAAGATAACGAACGCAGCCTCCTGGTGCGCGCCCTGGAGAAGACCGAAGGCAACCAGACGCAGGCTGCGCGCCTGCTGCGCATCACCCGCGATACCCTGCGCTATAAGATGAAAAAGTTCAACCTGCGTTAACCGCGGCGGGGATCGTGGGCCCGCCTGTCCGGGGTCCGTACTGGGAACGCCCCCGTCGGATTGCACGGTGATGGATCAGAGAGATTTGAGGTGCGCTGGTTGGGTATCCCAGCTTAACCAACGCATCTGCAGCTGAATAAAAGCATCCTGGGGCAAGATTGAAGGGTATCTGCCGGTCTCGACCAAGCCTGAGCGCATCGTGCATTTCTTCGGCGACGCGCACGGGCCGGTAACTGGCGCCGCGCCTACTTCCTGCGCCGGTACATCCGCCACTGCGCCGATTCCGCTACCTGTACGAAACGGCGCTCCATCTCTGGAATATAGTACATCTTCAGCCCCTCCCATTTGACATCCGCCAGTGCGTGTTCCTTCGGGAACATCACGACATCGGAATTGCCGAAGAAGGCGTCCGCCGAGGGATGATAGCGGTCGCTGAACAGATATTTGTAGGTAGCTGATGCCATTCCCCCGCGCGGGGGCTCGATTCCGAGCGCAAACGGGAACGCATTATACGTGTCCATCGTGGTGACCTTCTCACCGGGGTGGAGTTCCCGCCGCAGCAGGTCGGCACCATCATTCAGGTAGGTCGCCAGGAAGTTTCCGGACGCGCGGTGCGCGCCTTTGTTCTCCAGGTAGTCGTCCAGGAAAACCGCCCCCGCGTATCCGCCGCTGGTCACGCGGTAGGCGAACTCTTGCCGCATATGCAGCTTCAGGCGCAGTCCGTTCACCAGCGAGAGCCCGTCTGCGCTCTGCGATCCGAGAATCAGCCCGACCCCCATTACGAACAGCACTGCCGTGTGACGCGCATCCAGCCACGAACATTGCAGGATGCTGTCCAGCAACAGCAGCGCCAGCAATTCGTGCATCGGGAGCCGCTCCAACTGGCAATTCGTCACCAGCAGCAGCACGCCGCCGCCGTACAGCATTCCGGCCAGCAGCAATGCCCGAAAGCGAAGAACTCTTCCCACCCAGCCGCGCTCCGCCGGGGGACGTCCCAACACTTGGGTCATGGCGGCCAACCCGGCCAGAACGAGGAAGCCTGGAAAGTTCTCCGCGAACACTTGCACGACAAACGCCGGCGAAACCGCCCCGCTGCGTGCGTCCGCCGCCATACGCAAATCTGCCAGTATGGCGCCCACGTCGAAGCGCAGGTAGGCCAGAAACAGCAGCGCCACCGTGGCGAAGCCGGCTGCTATCCCGGCCACTCGGCGCCGCTCCAGCCGCCCGTTCCACCCCAGTGAAGCCACCGCCAGCACCAGCCCCACAAGAAAATAATTGGCCTTGAGAAACAGCAAAATCGCGCACAGGGCTCCCGTGGAGAGCGCGCCACCCAACCCGCGCGCAGGCTCCGCCTGGCGCAGCGGAAAAGATTCGATGATCAACAACCCCAGCAACGCGTATCCCTGCCGGTTGTAGCTCATGGCGATCGTGGACAGCCGGAAACTCTCGCCCAGTTGCACCGGTGCCAGCGCCAGCAGGCACAACATCGCCGCTCCGGCCACCGCCAGCAAGCCGCTCACCCGTCTCACCAGCAGTGCGTAGGCCCAGATTCCGATCACGATCCCCGCGACCGCATTCCCGTAGCCCAGCCCGCTCAGGTTCCCGCCGGCAAGCTTAATCCCCAGGGCCGAAAGCAGGTAAGTCACCGGCCCCAAACCGCTGGAGTAATCCACGTGCGGCCGCTGCCCCCAAACAACGCGCCACGCATTATCGGCGAAGAAAATTACGTCCTCGACGTAGCTGCGCATCGGCACGATTCCGGTACGTATGCAGACACCGAGGATGGCCGCCAGCAACAGGGCGATGGCCAGGTGCGAGCCGAGACTTGGACTTTGGCGCGCCGCCGTCACCAACCGCAAGACCCAACCGGCATCCGGCAAGCCGCGGGAGACGCTCTCCGCCAGAGAGTCTTGCCCGGAGGCGACCTCTTCCCCGGCTGCCGGTCTAGTCATAAATTGTGCTTCCCCCCTCCACGATTATACAACCGCGCCGCCCGGCTTCCGGCCCAGTAGAGCCGGGCGGGGCCAGCCGGGTGCTGCCTCGGAAGTACCCTACCGGATGGATTCGGCGTTACACGCGGAGGCCCGGGCACGGGCCTCGTCCCGGGGGAAGAACGGCGAAACCCCCACCAGGGCCAAACTCAGAGACTCGCGGGACGCACCGCAGAACCCACCCGCTACGCCCGCCAGATGACGCCATGCACGTGCGTCGGGCCGCAGCGCGCCCGTCATCTCGAAATTCAGCGCGCTGGCGAACTCCTCTTCCGCGCGGGCGAAATCCTGGCGGAGATACAGGACGATGCCGTGATAGATGTGGGCCTCGCCGCTGGCCAGATCCACGGCCGCGGCGAACGCGGTTCGGCTAGCCAGGTTATAGTCCGCCAGCGCCGCGTTCTTTTGGCCGGCAAGTTCCTTGGCGCGAGCGCGCAGGAATAGCGCGAAGGGACTGGCGGAATCGGCCTGGATGGAGGCATCCAGCGTGACCACGGCGCCGGCGAGATCGCCCGCCAGCAGGCGCGCACCGCCCCAATCGGCGAGCGCGGAGGCATACTGGGGCCGCGGCCCGAGCGCTTGCGGAAGCGTCGGCCCGTCGCCCTGCCAGATACGCTTCCACTCATCGATCGCTTTGGCATAATGCCCCGCCGCGGCGCCAAACCTGGCGCTGTCGAACTCGCGCCGGCCTTGCACCCACTCGCCCCAACCGGAGCCGGGCGCCTGAGAGAAACGGCGCGCTGCTTCGTCCAGTTGGTTGCCGCGCAGGGCCATCCAACCCAGCCATTGGGCTCCGCCCGCCAGCACCTGGGTGCAGAACGCGGCGGGCATCAGGTCAGACGTACAGGACGGCGATTCCAGTGCCGCGGCGATTTGCTGGCGCGCATCGGCGGTTACTTCTACTCCGGGGTCGCCGTGCAGGCTCGCGATAGCAGAGAATACGCGCAGGGCCCCGAAGACGGGCTCGAGTGGCGCGCGCTTGGCGCTCTTGCGGCTGCGCGCCGGCCAGGCTTCGATGGCCTTTTCGAAACTCTCAACAGCTACCAGAAACTCGCGAGCGTTGCCCGTGACCTCGGCGCTGGCGAAGGCGCAGAAGCCGTTCCGGTAGTAGAGCAGCGACCGGTCTTCCGGCGGGCTCAGCGCCAGGGCGGCGGCCTGGGACTGCATACAAGCTTCGGCATCCGGGATGCGCGGCCGCAATTCGCTGGCCACGCGCTCGAAATCCGATTGCGCCTTCAATGTGAGCTCCAGTGCGGGGTTCTCGGAGGCCAAGAGGGTGGAGGCCGCCAACAGTGCGAGCGCGCAGGCTTTCATGAAGATGTGCGCGCATTTGGTATACCGTTGTACCGAACGGTACGTGCCGCGCCGCTTCACCGTCTTGGGGAATGCTGGTGACCCACAATAGCCGCAACCCCCTGGCTTACAAGCTGGAAACAATCGGTCGCAGGCGAAAGCGCCGGCGCCACTACCGGCAAGTCGTTTGCATGCTTAAGTGGGGCAAGCGCTTACGCCTGCCAATTCCGCTTGGGGGCGATGGTTTCACACCTCGCTCACGCTCGGGGCTCCAGTCTGTCCTTTCGGGGTTGGGAGGGGTCGGGGCCTATTTGGTAAAGATGGTGGCGTCCACATTCATGCCCGGGCGCAGCACTAAGCCATTGGTCTGGTCGATCAGGATCTTCACCGGAATGCGCTGCACCACTTTGACGAAGTTACCGGTGGCATTCTCCGGGGGAAGTAAACTCAAGCGGCTGCCGGTGGCGCCGGAGATGGAATCCACGTGGCCGGCGACAGAACGTCCGTACATGTCCACTTTGATTTCGGCGCGCTGCCCGGGATGGACGGTGGCCAATTGGGTCTCTTTGAAATTGGCCGTGACCCACACGTCCTGCAATGGAATGATGGTCATGAGGCCCTGGCCGGGCTGAACGACCTGTCCGGGCTCCACCGATTTGCGGGTGACCACGCCATCCACCGGGGCCATCAGGGTGGTGTAGCTGAGTTGCAGTTCCGCCGCCGCGAGGTTGGCACGGGCGGAGGCGACACCAGCCGACGCAGTGCCGCTTTCGGCGCGGCGCACGTCCACCTGCTTGCGGTTGGCCAGTGCCGCCTCCACCTGGGCCTCGGCCAGGCTGACGCGCGATTGCGCGGCGCCTACGGCCGCCTTGCGAATGCCCGCGTTCTGTTGCACCGAAGCCACCTGCTCCCGGGCAGCGCGCAACTCGCTCTCGGCGACGCGCGCGGTGGCCTGGTAGGCGTCGAATTGCAGGCGTGAGATTTCGGCCTTGTCGAGCAGCGGCTTCATGCGTGCCAGATCGGCCTGGGCGCGCTCATTGCCGGCCTGCTTGGTCCGCACATTGGCCTCAACCACGGCGATATCCGAACTGGCGGCCTGCTCATAAACGAGGCGCGCGCGATCCAGTTCCGCCATGGCATCGGCCCGCTGCGCGGCCGCGCCCGAGGCGCCGGATTGGGTGGTGTCGTTGGTCAGGGGTACGACCGTCTGCGCGGTATGCAACTGGCTCTCGGCCTGCGACAGGGCGGCGCGGGCGATATCCACCCTGGCCTGGTAATCGCGCGGGTCGATGCGCACCAGCACATCCCCGGCCTTCACCGGCTGGTTGTCCAGGACCAGTACCGCCAGCACGTTGCCGGGAATCTTGGGAGCGATCGCCATGATGTGCGCGTCCACCTGCGCGTCGTCACTCGACACCTGGTCGCGGAACTCGAAGTACGCCCAGATGCCGGCCGATAGCGCCAGCAGCAGCATGACCAGGAGGATGAATTTGACCGGCGAGCGCCGGGGCTTCTCATCCGGGGGCTCGGCCGAAAGCGGCCCCGGCGATTCTGGCAATTCGTCCTTCACTTCAGGCATCTTTTATTATTACCTTGCATAACTTGGATGTCGCAAGCCGGGTGCTAGATTCCATGCGGCGCGCCAACCCGCTCATCCGGCTCGGTTTTTGTTTACTACCCGCGGCCCCGCGCGGGCCGGATGTGCCGCTATTCCGGCACTGCTGGGTGGCGCCGGGGCACGCCGATCATTGAGACATGGCGAGACATGGCCATCAACCCCGCCGCGGATCTGCCACGCCAAAGATGACCAGCCAGCGCGCCCGGCAAGGCTGCCGGCGATGTGCGGGAGCGCCACGTTGGCCACGCAGGTATTGAGCACCTCCATGAGGCAGCCGGCATCCCGTCATGGCGATGACCCACGGGTTGACGAACGGCCGGAACTGGATGGCGGGACTATTTGGCGTAGACGGCCTCCATCTGCCCGACGCTGTACGCCACGTCGGCACGCGCCTGGTTATAGCGGTACAAGGCCGCGATCTGGTTGTCGCCGGCGCGCGCCAACCCGTCCTGCGCCTGAATCACTTCCACGTTGTTGGTCACGCCCGCCTGAAAGCGGTCGCGCGATTGTTCCACTTCCTGCCGTGCCAGCTCGATGCCCAGTTTGGCGACATCCACCTCGCTGCGCGCGCTGCCCAGCCGGACGATGGCGGTTTCGACATCGAGCTCGATCCGGTTGCGCACTTCCTGCTCCTGTTGCTTCAACTGGCGTATGGCGATGGCAACCTTGGCACGCTCCGCCTCTATGCGCCCGCCGGTAAAGATCGGCACCTCCAGGTTGGCCTGATAGCTATAGACCGGGATGGCGGTGCTGCCGTTGAGCCCCTGCTCCGCCCAGAAGCCGCTCACCGTGACTTTCGGCAGCCGGGCGTCCGACGCGGCGCGCAGTTCCAGTTGGGCTTTCTGTTGTTGGGCGAGGATCTGGCGCAGTTCGGGGCGAGCCTGCCAGGCGCGCTCCAGGGTCTGATCGACGTTGACTTCCGGGGTATCGAAGAAGATCGACGCGTCGGCCAGTTCGACGCGTTGTTTGGGCTCGATATTCAGCAGACGCGCCAGACCGTAGAGAGACGTCTCCAGTTGAGTGCGCGCCACAATCAGGCGCTGCTTCTCATTCTGCAATTGCACATTGGAGCGCAGCGTATCGATGCCGGTGCCGACGCCGTTCTTTTGCAAATCGGCCGCCTGGTCGTAGAGGGCCTGCGCCAGATCCACACGCGACCGGGCAGCTTCCACATCGGCGGCGGCGCGCTGGCCGCCGAGGTACTGCGACACCACCAGCATCACGCTACCCTCGCGAACCGTGGTCTCTTGAGCGCGCGAGGTATCGATGCCCGCCTGGCTGGCGCGATAGCGGCGCCAGAGCGTCAGATCCAACACTTCGGCGGTGAAACCGGCGCCCACCTGCTCATACCGGTAAGGTCCAATGTGCTGGGAGAAGCCGGGGATGCGGAGACCGAAGGCCGCTTCCAGATTGGCGCGGTTCACCGTCTCGCCAGCGCGGGCGCTGACTTGGGGCAGCAGGGCGGAGCGCGCGATGTTGCGTTCCTGCTCGCTCTGCGCCACCCCCAGATTAGCCAGGATTACCCGCGGATTCTGCTTCAGCGCGACTTGGACGGCGTCGCGCAGGGTGAGCTTGAGGGGCGCGGGACCCTGGGCAAAAGCGCCGGCGGCGAGCGCCAGTAGCATCCAAAGCCTCAGGTCGATGGTCCATGGAAAAGCACTTCGAAGAGCAAAAATGGGCCGGCAAGCGATGGTTTTCACGTGGCTTAGCGTGAGCTGAACACGCGGCACTGCCCATATTCCGGCACCCGTCGATATCCTGGTCCGGAACCATCTGAGCGTTGCTGTCTGGTGAAGCGTCATTCTCCTATCATGAGCCAGCAGCTTACGGTCGGGGCCGCCTTTCTATCGGCATTCCTGGCTGTTGGCTTTACCGCCCCCTGCTTTTGGATAAGGTCTACGACATCTTCGCGGTGGAGAAATCCGAAGTTCTGCGGGCCGCTGAGATGGTGCAGAATCGAGCCTCTTTTTCCGCCCGTGATGCCGTCCACATCGCCGTCATGGAGCACCACGGGTTTCACTTGATCCTGAGCTTCGACGCCGATTTTGACCGCTGGCCGGGCTTGAAACGAAGCCACGCCATCTAAGCGGAGGCGGGCACAAAGGGCTATTGCCGGGCCCCGTGGGGCAGCATACAATGATTTCAGATATTATGTACCCATTATCGACAATACGTTTTGCGGAAATGGATACCACCCCTGGAGGCACCATGTCGAGACGAGTCACGCTGCTGCTGGCCCTGATCTCAATCGCGAGCAGCCTG
>JANYJN010000458.1 GCA_025358475.1 Candidatus Solibacter sp. | reverse complement strand
TAATCCAGCACGCCTTGACGCACCGCTTCGTTGCTTTCGACGCCGCGATGACAGCCGGCGAGACCAAAAATCAGGAGTAAGGTTGAGACGATTCGCACTCTTCGATTATAACCAGTGGAAGTACCTCCGCGCCTCGCTTTCGATGGTATATTGACCTCCAGACATGCCAGATGCCGCCGAGCCGGTCGTTGAGGATCCGAAAGTCAATCGCTGCCACCGCTGCCTACAGCCTGTTGCGCCCAGAGCGTCCCGCTGTCCCGGTTGCGGCCAGCCGATTCAGTCCCTGCGATGGTTGCCCTTCGCCATCGGTATCGCCGGTCTGTTGGCGCTGGTGTTTGTCATGCTTGTGATGTATCGAATGGCTGTCAACGAAGTACCCTGACGCCAGTCGATGAAAACGTGTCCCAGCAGCGGCAATAGCTTTTCCCGATCCCCCGCCAGCCAAAAGCAATACCAGCGAGCCAGCTAAGCCCCCCCGGTCAACGAGCCCTGATTTGCTCCACTGACCACCTTCGTGCCAGGCGTCCGATTGGGCGCGACGCCCCCCTCACGTTCAGGGCTCCGATCAGAGCCCCGAGCGTCAGCGAGCGGGTTTGCGGTAACACCATCCAGCGGTCGGGGGCACTAGCCTTAGTGCCAACGCAGGAATAACCGCACATTGGGTGACTGGTTTATGCCGACGCCCGCTGCCGCCGGGAGCGGAGGCGCGGAGTGGACGCCGCAGGCAGGGGTGCGTGCGCCACGACCGCAATCAACTGCCAAGTTATTGTTGCGTGCGGCCTTAGCGTGGCCGCCAATGGGAAGTGTACGAATCCGCGCGCAGGGCTTCTTCGCTTCGCCGGTGGGCCGCCATACTGTCTTTGAGTACCGTTCTTGCCTGACACTGGGCTTGGTCGAAGGTGCGAGCTACGCCTCGGTCACCGTGGTCGGTAGACCAGTGAAAGTCGCGGCGCTGGTCCTCGTCGGAAACGGCATATTGTGCCTGGTTGCCGCCGATGTCGATGTAGGTAAAGGAATGCGTCATAAGGGGATCCGGCCGACTACATCTCCGCCAGAGCCGATTTGCCGCTCTCCACCGCGGTGGTTTGGTCCTTATGCCGGATCGCAATCACCATTGTGCGGACATGCGGCATGGCCCGGTTGAGCTTCTCTGGAAAACCGATTTGCGCCTGTGAATTCGCGTTCTGTTTATCGGTCCGGTACGCTTTATACAGGGGCCGGGACATTTGGTGCATTTCGTAAAGGCACGCGTTGCCGGATTCCGTATGTTCGTCCCAGCGAACCTCGCCGCTGGTTTCCAGAGACCGCAGAATACTCTGCAGCAATGCCTTGGTGCTGTCGTACAACATCGGTACGCTCCTCATTCTTCCCTGGTCCGGTCCGAAATCAGGCCGATTCGAGAAAATCAGTTATTTTCTTAATTATACCATCCTTAGTAGGTTTTGCTATACTAACGGCGTAGAACCCGCTGATTCATGGCAGACCCACCTAGCGTTCCGCTTCCGTCTACCCACCAATTGGCCGCTGTATCAAGGATGAGTAAATCATGAAGAACATATTTGTAGGCAACCTCAGTTTTGGGGTCACGGAAGCTTCCGTCCGATCCCTATTTGAAACTCACGGCACCGTAGACCGTGTCAACATCTGTACCGATCGTGACTCCGGACAGCCCAGAGGCTTTGGGTTTGTGGAAATGGCCAACGATGCCGAAGCCGAGAAGGCAATCGCCGCGGTAAACGGCCACGAACTGGACGGCCGCGCGTTGAACGTCAACGAAGCGCGTCCCAAGACTGATCGCCCGAGCGGCGGCGGCGGTGGCGGCGGCGGTCGTAAACGCTGGTAGTTTAAAAACCACTCCGGACCCGGGGCGTACGCTCCGGGTCCGGAGTGGTTGGTTCACCCTGCTTCTTCTACTTCTTCTTACCTTGCGCCGCGACGGCCTCCATCGCTGCCTTCACCTTCTCCGGATCACCCAAATAGTAACGATTCAGCGCTTTCAAATCGTCATCTACCTCATAGACCAACGGCATTCCCGTGGGAATATTGAGTTCGACGATATCCGCCTCACTCACATTGTCCAGGTACTTCACCAGCGCGCGCAAGCTGTTGCCGTGCGCCACAATGACTACCCGCTGGCCGCTTTTCATGGCCGGCGCGATGGTCTGGTGCCAGAGCGGTAAAAAGCGCGCCACCGTGTCCTTAAGGCACTCGGTGAGCGGCAGTTCCCCCTGGCTTAGCCCCACATACCGCGGATCGTGGCCCGGGAACCGCGGGTCGTCCGCCGTCAGTGCCGGCGGCGGAATGTCGTAGCTGCGGCGCCAGATCTTCACCTGGTCCTCGCCGAACTTGGCCGCCGTCTCGGCTTTGTCGAGCCCTTGCAGCGCGCCGTAGTGACGCTCATTCAAGCGCCATGAGCGGTGGACCGGAATCCACATCAGGTCCATCACGTCCAGCGCGGTCCACAGGGTGCGGATGGCGCGCTTCAGTACGGACGTATAGGCCACGTCGAAGACGTAGCCTCCCTCGCGCAGCACCACGCCGGCGTCCTTGGCTTCCTGCCTGCCCTTGTCCGACAGGTCCACATCGGTCCAGCCGGTGAAGCGGTTTTCCTTGTTCCACGTGCTCTCGCCGTGGCGTAAAAGTACCAGCTTCTTCACTGGCGATACGCCTTTCTGCCGGGGAATACGGCGGACGCGCCCAGCCGCTCTTCGATGCGCAGCAACTGGTTGTACTTGCAGATGCGGTCCGTGCGGCTGGCCGATCCGGTCTTGATCTGCCCCGCATTGGTGGCCACGGCGAGATCCGCGATGAAGGGATCTTCCGTCTCACCCGAACGGTGCGAAACCACCGCGGTATAGCCCGCATTGGCCGCCATCTGCATGGCTTCCAGCGTCTCGGTGAGGGTGCCGATCTGGTTGACCTTGATCAGGATCGAGTTGGCGACCCCGCCTTCTATCCCGCGCACGAAAATCTTCGGATTGGTGACGAACAGATCGTCGCCCACCAGTTGGATCTTCTTGCCCAGGGTGTCGGTCATCAGTTTCCAGCCCGCCCAATCGTTCTCCGCCATGCCGTCTTCAATGGAGAGAATGGCTGGATACTGGCGCACCCAATCCGCCCAGAACTCTACCATCTGCTCGCTGGTGCGCTCGCTCTTATCGGACTTCTTAAAGATGTACTTGCCATCCTTGAAGTACTCGCTAGAGGCCGGATCCAGGCAGATGCCGACATTCTCGCCCGGCTTGAAGCCCGCCTGCGCGATGGCTTCGAGCACGCTTTCGATGGCCTCTTCGTTGCTCTTCAGCATAGGGGCAAAGCCGCCCTCGTCGCCCACCGCCGTGGAGTAGCCTTTCTTGGCGAGAACCTTTTTCAGCGTATGGAAGACCTCTACGCCCATGCGCAGCGCTTCGCTGAAGCTGGGCGCGCCGAAGGGAGAGATCATGAATTCCTGCACATCGACTGAGTTGTCGGCGTGCGCGCCGCCATTGATGATGTTCATCATGGGTACCGGCAGCGTATTAGCTCCGGCGCCGCCCAGGTAGCGATACAGCGGGGTACGCTGC
>JANYJN010000807.1 GCA_025358475.1 Candidatus Solibacter sp. | reverse complement strand
GGCGTTCGCACAGCAAGCAACCATAGTGGGGACCGCTACCGACCCATCGGGTGGAGCAGTTCCGAACGTGACGATCACGATTACCAACACGCAAACCAACCAGGTCAGCAAGTTCACCACCAACAATGAAGGCCAATATGTCGCGCCCGGGCTTCAGATTGGACTCTACGCCGTTCGCGCTGAAATCGCTGGCTTCAAGAAAGCCGAAAAAACGGATGTCGTCCTGGCGGTGGGCGATCGCGCTCGCGTAGATTTCAAAATGGATATTGGCACCGCGCAGGAGAGCGTAACCGTTGAGGCAACGCCCGTGGTTGTGCAATCCGAATCCGGGGAGATCAGCGATGTCATTACCGGCGCGAAGATTTCCCAGCTTGCCACCAATGGCCGGAGTATCTATTCGCTGGCCATTATGACCGCCGGCGCCTCCAGCAACATGGCGGATTATCAGAGCGCCACGCCGGTGGGTGGCGATGCCAACGTCAGCTTCAACGGTCTGCGCACGTCCCACAACATCTATTTGATAGATGGCGGCGAAAATCTGGACCGAGGTAGCGGCGGTAGCATCAGCGTGATGCCCTCAATGGACTCCATAGCCGAGTTCCGCCAGCTCACTTCGAACTACAGCGCCGAATACGGCTTGTCCTCCGGCGGCACCATGACGATGGCCTTCAAGTCCGGCGCCAAGGACTTCCATGCCTCCGCCTGGGAGTTCCTGCGCAACGAGGATCTGGACGCCAACAGCTACTTCTTCAACAGCCAAGGCACGCCAAAGGCCTTAAACCGATTAAACACCTACGGCTTCAACGTTGGCGGTCCGGTGTTCATTCCCAAAGTGTACAACACGAAGAAGGATAAGACGTTCTTCTTCTATAACATGGAGTGGCGCAAGCAGAAACAGGGAGGCGCACTCAACACGGTAGTCCCGTCACCGGGCGCTTACGGCGGGAACTTAGGCTCAACCGCCATTAAAGTTCCTCTCGCGGGCCAACTTTCCGCGGCCCAAATTGCACGATTCGCCGCCGCCGGTTTGGCACCCGGTCAGGCGTTTCCGAACAACACCATACCCACTGCGCTGCTGGATGCGAACGCCCAGCTTCTGTTAAAGACCGGCATCTTCCCGGCTCCTACCAGCGGCACCGCGTTTTCCGGCGGCAACAATGCGCCAACCAATGTCCGCGAGGAAATCGTCCGCATCGACCATCACTTCAACGACAAGTTCTGGCTCTTCGGCCACTGGGTGGATGAAGCGATCTCGCAAACCTATGGGACTTCCATGTGGAGTGGCGACAACGTCCCCACGGCCAGTAACACTTTCGGCAACCCCTCTTACAGCGGCGTGATCCACTCTATCTACACGGTGAGTCCCACGGTGCTCAATGAGACTGCCTTCAATTACAACGGCAACCGCATCGCCATCGTGCCGCAGGGCGTGTTTGCGCAACCCACCGGCTTGGCCATTCCGAGGCTGTTCACGGGACCCAACGCCCTCAACCGCATCCCCTCCATCGCCCTGGGTGGGTCAACCGGGACGAATTACACGACCAACTGGATGCCGTGGAATAACAAGGCCGACGACTACCAGATCCGCGACGATCTCTCCTGGACCAAGGGCGCCCACCAACTCAAGTTTGGCGCAAGCTATGCCATCTACAAGAAGATCCAGGATCTTTTCGCCAACACGCAAGGCGGCTACACCTTCGATGGCGGCTACACCGGCAACGACTTCGCCGATTTCCTGCTGGGTTACGCAAGCAACTACGGGGAAGCGGGCGTAAAGGACTCCGGCCACTGGGACAACAAGTCTTATGCGATCTACGTCCAGGACAACTGGAAAGTAAGTCCGAAACTGACGTTGAACCTGGGCATCCGCTGGGATGGTATTCCGCACACTTATGAAGAGAATAACCGCCAGTCGAACTTCTACCCAGGCCTTTACAACCCGGCCAACGCGGCCGTCATCCTGCCGAGCGGCGATATTAGCCCCACCAGTCCGGGCCTGGGCAGCAGCCCCAACCCGATCTTGAAGGGTTATAAGTTCTACTTGAACGGCATTGGCCTGGCCGGCCAGAACGGCACTGCGCCCGGGCTGGTGAATAACTACTGGGGCAACGTCGCTCCGCGCATCGGGTTCGCCTACGACCTCAACGGCACAGGTAAGACGGTCCTCCGCGGCGGCTTCGGCATCATGTACGAGCGCGTCCAGGGCAACGACGTGTATAACACCGGCACCAACGTTCCGTACAGCGCCCAGGTGTCGTTCAACAACGTGAGCCTCTCCAACCCGAACCAGAGCCTCCTGACCGGCCAGACGCTAGTCGCGCCGATTACGGTCGCCAGCATCACCGGCCTCGCCGGCACCGATTACAAAGCACCGGCCAGTTATCAGTTCAGCATCGGTGTGCAGCGCGAATTGGGGAAGGGTTCCGTGCTATCTGTCTCCTATGTCGGCAACCAGAACCGGCACCAGAACGCCTATCGCGAAATCAACCTCCCCAACCCCAGCCAACTTCCGGGGCTGATCAATAAGACGGTCACCTACAACACGGTGGTTCCCTATCTCGGCTTCAACTCCGTCAGGATGTCCGAGAACGCCACGAACTCGCACTACAACGGTTTGCAGGCCAACTTCCACTCACAGGTCTCGAAAAGCCTGACGCTGCAGGCGGTTTACACGTACTCCAAGGCGTGGGACGCGGTCGGCCAGGGCGGTAACGCTCAGGACCTGCAAAACGTCTCTAATCCCTATGACCGAAGCTACGACATCGGGCCAAGCCCGCTGGATCGCAGACACATTGCGATTGTGAACTTCATCTACCAGTTGCCGTTCTTCCGGGGCCAGAACACCAGCCCAATCGTAAAGTCTGCGCTGGGCGGATGGGAAATCTCCGGCATCGGGACCATCGAAACAGGGCTACCCCTGAACATCAACCTGGGCGGGGCACAGGGCTCCAACGGTCTCGCCAACGCCACCAACCGGCCAAACGTCACTGGGAGCGTTTCCGAGCCTCATAGTCTGGCCAGTTGGTTCAGTCCATCCGCGTTCTCCACGCCGGCGATTGGCGCCTGGGGCAATTTCCCCGCGCGTTCCGTCTACGGTCCGGGCCGCGACAACTGGAACGTCTCGCTGTTCAAGGCCTTCACCTTCAGTGAAGCTCGCGGCAGCCGCCTGGAGGTCCGTTTTGAGACCTTCAATACCTTCAACCACACGCAGTATCAAAACATCAGCACCACCTTCACCGACAGCCGCTTCGGCCAGGTGACTTCGACGTACAACCCGCGTAACGTGCAACTCGGTGCGAAGCTGATGTTCTAGGGTTCGATTCTGGGGCAGCTTTTTAAGCCTACCGCCGGTTTATAACCTGGCGGTAGGCTTTCATCCTGCCTCATATGTATCATGACAACTCCATCCCGCCCGGGTCTCCACGACCCGGGCGGGTTTTTTAGCCGCCTCTTACTTCCGTGGCTCCTGGAGTTTGACCACGCGATCGGCGGCCACGTTCCTAAGTTCCTGAGTAATTCCGGAAGGCCAGCGGATCTCCACCAGATCCGCGGACTTACTCGCGCCCAGGCCGAAGTGCGTAGGACCGGCACTCGAAGAGGCGTATCCGGCAGCGAAGGAAACGTGATTGTATTGCACCGCGCGACCGGCCGTCACCTTGATTCTGGCTCCGATCCCATCGCGATTGCTCTTCGTGCCCTGTAACTCGAACGCCAGCCAGTGCCGGCCGCCCGGGCTGTCATTCAGCCAAACCTCGGCAGGCGCGCTAATCGCCGTGGCCACTACATCCAGACGCCCGTCGCCGTTCAGGTCTCCCACCGCCGAGCCGCGATGGCGGCTGGGTGGCTGCGCGGTCAAACCGGCTTCGGCGGTGAGCGCCTCAAACCTAGGACCGCCTGGGTTGCCGGAAATGCCGCTTGGAATCCCGCGAAAAACGGTATTCGGCTGCTCCACCTGCACCCTCGACGCGTATCCCAGCGATTGAACGTGGCCGCGCGTCACGAAAATGTCCTTCCAGCCATCGTTATCGAAATCGGCAATGGTAGGAGAATACCCCGCCATCGATACGCTCAGCCGGGCCATGCCGCTGGTCCCGGTGATGTCGGCGAAACCGCGCTTCCCGAGGTTCTTGAACAGCGGAAAGGTTTCGTTTTCGAGCGCCACGAAGGCGATGTCCGGCAGCCCGTCGTTGTCCAGGTCCCGAAAGTCCACCCCCATTCCCGAAATGAACCGCCCGTTCTCTTCCAGCGCCACCCCGGCATCGAACGCGGTCTCCTGAAACTTACCCTTTCCCAGGTTATGAAACAACGAATTCTCAACCTTATCGTTGGCCACGAAGATATCCATCAGGCCATCCAGGTCATAGTCCGCAACTCCCACGCCCATGCCCTTCCCGGGATGAGCGCGAATTCCCGATTCCGCCGAAATATCGCGGAAGGTCCCGTCCCCATTGTTCAAATACAACTGATTCGGCGTCGCCTTGTAAAATTTTGGATGGCAGTAGTCCAACTTACCCGGCCCCGCTTCGCACTTTGGCTCGGTATGTATGTCCCATGCCAGATAATTGACCACAAAGAGGTCCAGCAGCCCGTCGTTATTCACATCCACCCAGGCGCCTCCGACACTCCATAAAGGACCGTACTGGCTGTCCGGCTTGTCCTGCAATGCGCCCGGCAACGCCTTGGCCGTGACATCGGTGAAGGTGCCGTCGCCGTTGTTATGGTACAGCCGGTTTCCGTGAACGCCGCCGACGAAGATATCTTTGTAGCCATCGTTATCGTAATCGCCAATGGCGACCCCGTTGTCGAAGCCCACGCCCGCCAAACCGGCCTTAACAGTGACGTCCTTGAAGTTACCCTTGCCGTCGTTTTCGAAGAGCCGGTTGGAGTACTTGGGGGAGTCTTTCTTCAGCGTCTGTATGTCGGCTCCGTTAGTGAAGAAGATATCCAGATAGCCGTCGTTGTTGTAGTCGAAAACGGCCACGCCGCCGGCCATTGTTTCCGGGGCATGGCGCTGCGGCGTCTCGCAACTCTCCAGCCTGAAATCGATCGGCCGGTGAACGAAGTGGATTGGCGCCGGAGTGTTTTGGCCCGAAGCAAGTGCCCAGACCGCGGCCAGTAGTACTGCCGCCGCCCAGATG
Source organism: Candidatus Solibacter sp. (assembly GCA_025358475.1). Lineage (GTDB taxonomy): Bacteria > Acidobacteriota > Terriglobia > Bryobacterales > Bryobacteraceae > Solibacter. The sequence continues at coordinate 1 of JANYJN010000807.1, read as the reverse complement.
A
>JANYJN010000440.1 GCA_025358475.1 Candidatus Solibacter sp. | reverse complement strand
TTCGCCGCCATCCCGTAGAGCCGTTGGTTTTCCTCGTCGGAAAGCCGTGGATCCCGGCAAACATGGGAGGCGGAAAACTCCACTTTTCGGGTAATGATCATGACTACTTTTTTCGACGCTGGGGACGCCCTCGGAGATACAATTAGATTATAGTCCGCCATGCCAACTCCTAACACCGACCGTCTATTGCGCGGCGGCATTGTGCTGCTGTCGGCCGTCCTCGTCTACTTCATCTACTCCGGCATCTACGAACGCGTGGTCGCCGCCGGCGATTCGGCGCCGGAATTCTCCATCCGGGCCGATAACGGCCGCACCGTATCCCTGCCCAACTTCGGAGGCAAAATCCTGGTGCTCAACTTCTGGGCCACCTGGTGCCCGCCGTGTGTGCAGGAAACTCCCTCGCTCAGCCAGTTCGCCGCCACCTACGCCCCGAAGGGCGTGGTCGTCCTCGGCATCAGCGTGGACAAGGACGAAAATGCCTACCGCGCCTTCCTCCGGAAGTTCAATCCGGCATTCCTCTACGCCCGCGAATTCAAGCTGCACGAGGACTTCGGCACTTACATGTACCCCGAAACCTACATCATTGATGCCAAGGGCAAGGTGCTGCAAAAGCTCGCCGAGCCGGCCGATTGGATGGATCCGCGCATGACCCATCTCATCGATTCCCTGCTGTAAAGTAAAACCGTGACCAAAGCCGAATTCGTGGCGGAGAACATGCTGTGAAGTGCGCCCTGATCCTACGCGCCCCGGAGCAAGTGTCCCAATCCTGCCGAAATGGTGGGGCGGACCCCTGGGCGGACCCTCTGGTGACGGCCCCTCGTGAGGTGGACCGCGCGGGACGCCCCCGTCCCGCATCCGGAACAACGGTATCGGGATCTTGTGGGGCGCAAGAAGCCGAAGGGGGCCTCGGCCGCGGTCTGGGGGGTCCGCCCCACCGTTTCTACAGACTGTCCGTCGCGCTTCTCGCTCTCACCCTGGTCGTCTGCGCCCCGGCGCAACCGGTCTCCGTGATCAACGGCGTGCGCCGCCTGATCGCCCAGCACGATCTGCCCGGCGCCGAACGCGTCGCCCGCGCCTGGCAGGCCCGCAACCCCGCATCCCCCGAACTGGCGGCTGCCCTCTCCTGGCTCGCCCGCGCCGCTTTGGAAGCCAGGAATTTCGATCAGGCCGACGCCTTTGCCGCCGAAGCTGGAAAAATGGCCTCCCGCTTCCTCATCGGCCAGAAGCTGGACGACGATCCATGGCTGCCTACCGCCGAAGGCACCGCCATTGAGGTCCACGCCCAAGTGCTGGCCGCGCGCGGCGAGCGGCCCGAGGCCATCGCCTACCTCCAAACCCAGCTCAAGCAGTTCGCCGGCACTTCCCTCCCCGAGCGCATTCGCAAGAACATCAACCTGCTCGCCCTGGAGGGCAAACCCGCCCCGCCCCTAGACCTCACCGCAGCCCAATGGCTCGGCGCCACACCGCCTTCGCTCGCGTCCTTGCGTGGGCACCCCGTGCTCCTCTTCTTCTGGGCGCACTGGTGCGGCGATTGCAAAGCCGAGGTGGCCATCATCGCTAATATCCAGCGCACCTTCGCTCCGCAGGGGTTGGTCGTGATCGCCCCGACGCGGCTTTATGGGTATGTCGCCGGCGGCGAAGACGCCCCGGCCGGCAAGGAGAAGCACTACATTGAGGACGTCCGCCGCCGCTACTACGCCGCGCTACCCGATGTGCCGGTACCGCTGAGCGTGGCGAACTTCATCGCCTACGGCGCCAGTACCACTCCCACGCTGGTGTTGATCGATCGTGCGGGCGTGGTCCGCTACTATCATCCAGGCGCCGCTGGGGAAGCCGAACTCAGCGCCAAAATCCGCGCCCTTCGCTAGCGGGTACGTGGGGCCGAACCCCGCGGCCGCGCGTCCCATGCCCCCCGTGCTCGCGCTTCTTTCCGTTCAGGCCGTCCGTCGCTTGCTGTCTTCCGCCGGAGCCTGCCGGAAGCGGTCGTACTCCGCCAGGGATTCGATGACGCTATCGATGGCCGAGCGTCTGGCGTATAGGTACTCCAGCTCCTGGCGGTAGGCAACTACAGGAGCGCACATCGGAATTACTTTCTTCGCGAGCATAGTACACATGTACCAGAAAAGTACGATAGTTCACAATAGATATCAGACTAAGTAACCGAGCCTTTTGTGGGTAGATAGCGAACTCAAATGTGGGTGGTAACCAGCTAACTGCCCAATAACTCCGCAATCTTTTCAGCATCGTTGGGTAATACTACGGGTGGATTCCCGTAAGTCGGCGTGATCAATCCACCCGCGGGGCTCGCCAGTGTGCCCGTATGGTACTGGTGGATATAGCCTGGGTCTTTCAAAACATTCCCGGTAAGCACCGCGACTACATCCGAATCGTGACGCATCACCCCTGCCGAAGTCAGCTTTCGGATTCCCGCCAAAGTGGCCGCCGAGGCCGGCTCGCAGCCGATTCCGCACCGCCCGATCACCGCCTTCGCATCCGCGATCTCCTGCTCCGTCACCTTCTCTGTCACCCCGTCGCTGGCATCCAGTTCGCGCAGCGCCTTCGGCCACGAAATCGGATCGCCAATCCGTATCGCCGTCGCCAGCGTCTCCGGGTGCTCGATGGCGTGCAGTCGCGAACGGTCGGCGGCATGCATCAGGTCGTAGAACGGCGCCGAACCCTCCGCCTGCACCACCGCCAGGCGCGGCAACCGGTTGATCAAGCCAAGCTCCTTGAGCTCGCGCAGCCCCTTGCCGAATGCCGAGATGTTGCCCAGATTCCCGCCCGGCAGCACTACCCAATCCGGCACCTTCCAATCGCGCTGGTCCAACATCTCCGCCATGATGGTCTTCTGTCCCTCAATGCGGAACGGGTTGATTGAATTCAGCAGGTAGATCCCCAGCCGGTCCGCCAGTTGCCGCACCAGCGCCAGAATCTGGTCGAAAGTGGCCTCCACTTGAATTGTCCTGGCGCCGTATTCCAACGCCTGCGCCAGTTTGCCGAACGAGATGTTGCCGTACGGGATGAAGATCACCGGCTGTAGCCCCGCCGCACTGGCGTACGCCGCCATCGATGCCGAAGTGTTCCCGGTGGATACGCAGG
>JANYJN010000779.1 GCA_025358475.1 Candidatus Solibacter sp. | reverse complement strand
AAGATGCGCGGTTACGGGCCGGGCCGCTTCTCTTTCAATACGGTCGGTGGGCGCTGCGATGCGTGCTCAGGCGCGGGTGTGATCACCATCGAGATGAATTTTTTGCCCGACGTGAAATTGCCATGTGATGTTTGCAGCGGCGCGCGATTCAACCGCTCCGGCATCGGCAGCGAGAGCTCGTCCAGTTCGTCCCCGGCTTTAATCTGCGAAGAATTTCCTGCCAGTAGAGGACCTTATACGTCGCCACGGGGAGCCGCCCTTCTTTCCGCCGCGAGGCGGAGAAACAGATCCACGGCGGCGGACGCGTTCGCCCCGTACCCGTCCGCGCCAATCTCGTCGGCAAACGTCTGGCTGATCGGCGCGCCGCCCACCGCCATCTTAATGTGGCCCAACCCGGCCGCTTCAAAGCCGGAGATCACCGTCTTCATGTACGTCATGGTGGTGGTCAATAGGGCGCTCATGCCGACGATCGTCGGCTGGCATTTCGCGGCCGCCGCCAGGAACTTCTCCACGCTCTGATCCACGCCGATATCGTGGACTTCAAATCCCGCTCCCTCGGCCCTCATGCAGACCAGGTTCTTGCCGATATCGTGCAGGTCGCCGCGCACCGTGCCCATCAGCAGAACTCCCACCGGATTGGTGGAGCCGTCCTGCGCGGTCAAAAGCGGCTTCAACACCGCCATGCCGGCCTTCATGGCGCGCGCCGCAATCAGCACTTCGGGAACGTACAGCACGTTATGCTTGAAATCTTCGCCCACCACACTCATGCCGGCGATCAGGCCTTCGTTCATCACTTCCTGCACGGAACGGCCCTCCGCCAGGGCATCCCTGGTCATCTGCTCCACCTCCTTGGCGTTGCCCTCGTAGAGGTGCTGATTCATTAAGGCGTAATCCACCATGCCGACCTTTCGCTAAACGGCCGCCGGTGTGGCCGCACGGCGGGTGTTGAATTCTTCCAGGGCTTCCAGCATGGCGAGAATGTTTTCCCGCGGCATCCCCGGGCTCACTCCGCCGCCCACCGAAAGAATGATCCCTTCGCCGCCCGAGGCCTCCAGTACTTCCAGGGTTGCGTCCTTCACCTCGCCGGGATCGCCCCGTACCGCAATTTCCAGCGGGTTGACGTTCCCCATCAGGCACATCCGGTCGCCCACCCGGCGCTTCACCTCGCTGATGTGCTTTTGCTTGCCCCAGTTGAGCACGTTGAACCCAACGTCCGGAAGGTGGTCGAGGCAGGCATCCACTTCCGCGTCGTTGTGGTAGAGCTTGACCCAGTCCGCGGGAAACGCGTCGCAGATGCGCTTTAAATAAGGGTGCGCGAACTCCATGTAGTGGTCTTCGTTAATGAAGCCCACAATGTCGTCCAGGATGAAAATGCCCTCCACTGTGTCGCCCATCACCTTGTGCTGCGCCTTCAGCCAGTCGATGATCACCCTGGTGCACAAGTCGATCAGCCGGTGCGCCCCTTTCGGGTCTTCCATCAGGTCGATCATGAAGTGCGTTGTGCCGCGCACGAAACCCGCCGTGCAGAGCGGCCCCCGCGACGTCACCATCGGCAATATGTAGCCGTGGTCCAGAATGCGTTGCCGGGCCATCCCGATGCGGTGCAGCGTCAGCGCGGCAAAACCGTCCGCTTCCACTTCATACTCGGGAAAATTGTCGATGTCTTCCAGCCTGTACAGGGTGTGGTATTCGCTCGGCGTGTTGTCCTGCCAGAACTTGATTTTGGCGCCCAACACGGAAGGTTCCGCAGCCATCCCGTACTCCATCCACCACGAGGGAATAAAGATGATATCGGGAAACTCACGCATGATCTTGAGGTTGGATTCGAACCAGAGTTCCGGATCCAGGAAGTAGTCCATGTGCTTGATGCCCAGATATCCGGGAATCCACGGACTGTCCACGATCAATGCTATCGGGATCTTGTCCATCTTCTCGCGCCGGGCCGCCCGCTTAAATAACTCCCACTGTTCCTTCAACATGAGTTACCTTTCGCTGTTCGCCGTGCCGTCACTGCATATTGTTGTACCATGAAACAAAATATGAAAATCCGGGATATTCGCGCCACCACTGTCACGGTGCCGCTGGAAGCCCCGTTGCGCCATGCCAATGGCTGCCACTGGGGGCGCTTCGTCCGCACCATCGTCGAAGTGGAGACGGATAACGGCATCATCGGTCTGGGCGAGATGGGAGGTGGCGGCGAATCGGCCGAGGCGGTTTTCCGCGCCATGAAGGGGTACCTCGTCGGGCACGACCCCGCCCGCATCGAGGAAATGCGCTTTCTGATCGCCAATCCCACCGCCTCCCTCTACAACAATCGGACCCAGATTCTGGCGGCCCTGGAGTTCGCCTGCCTCGACATTCTGGGACAGGCCTGGGGCGTCCCGGTCTCCGAAATCCTCGGCGGCCGCCTGCGCGACCGCGTCCCGTTTGCCGCCTACTGCTTCTTTCGTTACCCCGACCCCGCCACAGGTACGGGCGAAGTCCGCACCATCGACCAGGTGCTCAAAAATGCCCGCGCCCTCAAGCAGCGTTTCGGCTTCACCAGTCACAAGATGAAGGCCGGCGTCTTCCCCCCGGACTACGAGCTTGCAGCCTATCGCGCGCTCGCCTCCGAATTCCCCGGCGACTCCTACCGCTTCGACCCCAACGCCGTCTGGTCCACCGAACAGGCCATCCGCTTCGGCCAGGCCATCGAGGGTTTACGCAACGACTACCTCGAAGATCCCGTCTACGGCCTCAACGGCATGCGCCGCACCCGCGAAATGGTGCGCGTCCCGCTGGCCACCAATACCGTGGTGGTCAACTTCGAGCAACTCGCCGCCAATGTCCTCGATACCGCGGTCGACGTGATTCTGCTCGATACCACATTCTGGGGCGGCATCCGCGCCTGCGTGAAAGCCGCCGCCATCTGCGAGACCTTCCAACTCGGCGTCGCCGTCCACTCCTCCGGCGAGCTCGGCATTCAACTGGCCACTATGCTCCATCTCGGCGCCGTCATCCCCAACCTCTCCTTCGCCGCCGATGCCCACTACCATCACCTTAAAGACGACGTCATTCAAGGCGGCCTCATGCGCTACGAAAACGGCACAATCCGTGTGCCCCGTCAGCCCGGCCTCGGCGTCAAGCTCGATCGCGAAAAACTGCGCGAGTACAGCGAACTTTACAAGCGTCTGGGCGGCTACCCCTACGACCAGGATCCCGGCCGCCCCGGTTGGACGCCCATCGTTCCCAACGACCGCTGGGCAGATCCCAAAGACGATCGCCCGGTTTCTATCCCCTACTGATGCCGATCTCGAGCAAATCAGGAAATCGCTCCCTTTCAGTGGCGGCTCCGATTATCTCGCGCCATGCGCGAATGACCAAGCCGCGCGGCGCAGGCCGATCACGACAGGCGATACGCCAAGCAGAGCCGCGAGTGTTAGGGATCGTCTTCCCCGTTGCCCGTCCCCACATAAAACGAGGTGCTCCACCGTGCTGCGCCATTGCTTTCTGGTCTCCATCCTTCTAACCCTCCACCTCCACGCTGAAAGTGGCGCCAATGCCTGGCTGAGGCACGCGCCTTTGGACGAGGCCTCCGCCCGCCAGTACCGCGCCAGTCTGCCGGCCGCCGTTGCCGCTTACACCACCACGCCCGTGGCGCAGTCTGCGCAACGCGAATTGCTCCGCGGCGTCCGCGGCATGCTGGGCCGCACGTTGCGCGTGCAGTCCGGCCTGCCCAAGGAGAGCGCCATCGTCCTCGGCACTCTCACCGACCTGAAGCAGGCCGCGCCCCAACTTCACCTGGATGCCGATCTCCCCGTCGATGGATATTGGCTGACTACCACAATCGCCGGCGGCGTCACGTACACGGTCATCACCGCCGCTAACGACCGCGGCGTGCTTTACGGCACCTTCGCCTTCCTGCGCAAAATCGCTCTCGGCGAACCCGTCGACCGTCTCGAGGAGAAGCAGTCGCCCTACGCCCCCGTGCGCTGGGTCAACGAGTGGAATAACCTGGATGGTTCCATCGAGCGCGGCTACGGCGGGCGTTCCATTTTTTGGGACAAGCTGCAGGCCCGCGAAGACCTCACCCGGGTCGGCGATTACGGCCGCTTGCTGGCCTCGCTCGGCATCAACGCCTGCGCCATCAATAACGTCAACGCCAACCCCCGCGTGCTCGGGGCCGATTTCATCCCGCAGGTGGCGCGCATCGCCGAGGCCTTCCGCCCATGGGGCGTTCACGTCGCGCTATCCGTCGATTTCGGCAGCCCCAAAACCCTCGGCGGGCTCGATACCTTCGATCCCCGAGACGCTAAGGTGGCGTCGTGGTGGAAGGCCCGCGTGGACGCCCTCTACACCGCCATCCCAGACCTCGCCGGCTTCGTGCTCAAGGCCGATTCCGAAGGCCGCGCCGGCCCGTCCACCTACGGCCGAACCCACGCCGACGCCGCCAACGTGGTGGCGCGCGCCCTGCAACCCCACGGCGGCCTGCTCTTCTACCGCGGCTTCGTCTACGACCACCACGCCGACTGGACCAACCCCAAGAACGACCGCGGCCGCGCGGCCTACGACAACTTCCAACCCCTCGACGGCAAGTTCGACGACAACGTCATCGTGCAGATCAAGCATGGCCCCATCGATTTTCAGGTGCGCGAGCCGGCCTCGCCTCTCTTCGGAGCCTTGCAGAAAACCAACCAGGCCATCGAACTGCAGATCACCCAGGAGTACTTCGGCCAGGCCCGCCACAGCGTCTTCCTCGTCCCCATGTGGAAGGAGGCGCTCGATTTCGATATGCACGCCGGCCAGGGCGCGACGCCCGTGAAAGCCCTGTTGGCCGGCAAGACGTTCCGTCGCCCTACTGGCGGAATCGTCGGTGTCTCCAACGTCGGCCTCGATGAAAACTGGTACGGCAACCACCTCTCGCA
>JANYJN010000778.1 GCA_025358475.1 Candidatus Solibacter sp. | reverse complement strand
GCCCGGCGCCCACCCCGGAGAACCTCGCGGTTTCGAGCGAGGTGTCCCGGTCAGTGCGGCAGGCTATGGCGGACGTGCCGTTCGAGCAGCGTCAGGCGATTGAGCTCGCGTTCTTCGCGGGCCTAAGCCACGGCGAAATTGCCTGACGCTGCTCGAACGGCACGTCCGCCATGGCCTGCCGCACTGACCGGGACACCTCGCTCGAAACCGCGAGGTTCTCCGGGGTGGGCGCCGGGCACACTACCGTCGGGAACTCATCCATTTGAAACTCCATGCGAACCCTGTTTGTCCGGGACCGCCGCCGGTCCATGGCTCGGCTCCTGGCCAGGATGACGAGCCAGGCCGCCGCGGAGCCACGCCGTTCATCGAAATGAGCGGCCGAATCCCAAACCTGACGGTACACGTCCACTACAACCTCCGACGCGTCTTCGGGATTCTGCAAAACCCGCAGTGCCACGCTGTAGACGAGCTGATTGGATTGGTCGTAGAGGGCGGCAAGGGCCGCCTGATCGCGTTGGGCGCAACCCTCCAGGTAGCCGCGCCACTCCTCCTGACGGCGTGACTGAAGGTTATCAACTGGATTTTCACCGACGGGGTGGTCCGCGCCGGTCTTGGCCGCCAGCCTGGACCGGAAACATTCCTCATTTTCCATTCGACGCTCGGCTGAGATCTTACCACGTTGAGTAGTACGCAACTAACGGAGGGCTTGGATCTCCGCGGCTTACACATTTCCTAAAGAAGTTTTCACCTAAAAATTGACGCATATTTTTTAGCCGTTCCCGCATCTAACTGGCATTGCTCCAACGTAGCAGGGAGTGTAGAGCGGTTTCTTCACACATCCAACGAACACACCAACTAGCGGGATTTATGCGTTTCATGACGACACAACTTCGTGCATCCGTGGCCCTTTCAGCCACCGTGCTCGCACTCCCAGCACTACCCGCTTCCGCGGCAAGTCACCGCCAGGCACCAATTGTCGCCCTGGACCAGGACGTTTTCACGCTGGACACCTATGCCCGGGCGCTGGCAAGCTACGTAGACTACGAGCACGCCGAAGCGCAGATGCAGAAGGCGCTGGCCGTGGGCGTCAAGGACCCCAAACTGCTGCTCCACGCCCGCGCCGTCGAACTGCATTTGGGACACAACGCTAAGGCGGAGCTTTATCTGAAAGACGCTGCCTCGCGTCACTCGCGGGAGGCGTTGAGGCTACTTCGCGACATGCAGGGAAAGCCCGGGGCTGAATTAGAATAACCGCCTGGAATCTCCCGTGCGAATACTAATTTACTGCTTACTCTTGGCTTATCCGGCGTGGGCGGACATTATCACGGGCACTGTTAGAGACCCGGACGGCCGCCCGGTAAGTGGAGCCACCGTGCGGATCGATACGAACGGCAGTGCCAAGACCGGCGACGATGGCGAGTTCCGCCTGCAGGTGGACGCGCGAGGCCAAGCCGTCCTGTCGGCGGAATCGGATGGATTCACCCCTGTGCGGCAATCGGTTACCCTCGGCGGCGGCGACGTTAGGCTGGACCTGTCCTTTACCCAGGCAATGCCCTATCGCGTATCGATCACCGTCGCGGCCGATAGGAACGACGGCGATATACTAAACCCGGATCCCGCCGCGAGAATAGATATCCGCCAGGAGATTCTGGACGCCAATCCAGGACGTCCGGGAGCGCCGGTGTCTATCCCGGGGCTGCCCGTGGAAACGTCGGCGGGCGGTATCAAGGCGCCGCAGTACTTCGCGGCGGGCGTGGCGGGCGATCACGGCGAATCCATCGCGCAGTTCTTTCAGGTGGGCAGCTACCTGGTTCCCAATAACCTCAGTGCCAATGCGCATGGCAACGGTTACGCCGATCCGAACCCGATCGTCCCCGCCATCATCGAAAGCGTGCTGACGGACGGCGGCGCATTCAACGTCCGCGAAGGGAACCACTCCGTCAACCTCGCGGTGACTTACGCCTTTAGGTCCCGCCTGGAACCATTCGTTACCATCACCGCCGATTACCGCGACGTCGATCTGGCGGCAGGGTGGAGCCCGCCGGCGTTGGGCAAGCACGCCTGGGTTGCTCTAGAGACTTCCTACGGCAATGGGTTCCTCAATGCTCTGGAACATCGGCAGCAGCACAAAATCAACGGCTACCGCGTGTTCGATATTGGACGCCACCAGCTAACCTTGTTCGCGATCGGCTACTTCGGGCAGTCCAAAATCCCTGGCCTCACGCCCCTTGACGCGAAGGGGCTCGGCGACACCATCGACTCCCGCCAGCGCGCCCAATCGCACACAGGCGAGTTTGCGGCCAACGACATATGGCGGATGGGAGGTGGAAGCGAGGTGCACTTCTCCGGCTTCTTCCGTACCTATAACCTGGGGCTCTATTCCAACTTCGGCGACGGCCTGATCCGTCAAAGCGAATTTCGCACCGCGGCGGGGGGGCAAGCCAACTACATCAAGAAGCTCTCCGAGAGAATTTCCGTGATGGCCGGCGTGGATTACTCCCGGGAAGCACCGCGGCGCCTGGATCTTGACCGTTATGAATCCACGGACACTGCGGTTTACGGGCCGTTTCAGAAAGTTACGGCGAACGATGTCACGCTAAATTTCGTGTCTTCCTATGCGTCGGTGGATGGCCGGCCGGCGCGCTGGCTGCGCTACAACCTGGGCTGGCGGCGAGACCAGATCGGGTTTGACAATTACGACCGCATGGACCCGGCCAATTCCCTGCATCGATGGACCGGAGTCAACTCTCCCAAAGCCACACTCAGCTTGATCGCACCGGGAACTCTGTCCCTGCCCTCGGTATCGTTCAGCGCGGGCGAGGCTTTTATAACCAACGATCCGAGGGTCGGCGCCGGCGGCTTGCGAGGGACCCCGGTGAGCCGCGCGCACGCCTATCAGATGGTAGTGTCGAAAACCATCTTGGGGGCGGAACTCCATGTGACTTTCGGCCGTGTGACCCAGGAGCAATCGCTGGCGAAAATCGACCCTGACACCGGGCTCCAGTTCGACCAAGGTCCCGGCCGGAATCGATATATCACGGTCGCGGCCCGGCGTCGGTTCCGCCTGGGCATGTTGCAGGCATCGGTTTCCAAAGCGGACGCGCGCAATGTTGCGGATGGCACGCCGCTACCGGAAGCTCCGCGTCTGATCTTCGATGTGCTGGGCGTCATCGAACGCCTTCCCTGGCATCTACAGGCTCGCGGCGAGTTCGAGGAAGTAGGGCGCAAGCCGCTGGGCGACGGCTTTGTAAGCGTGCCGGTGAAGGAATTCCGCGGCGCCCTGATGCGCCCGTTCCTGAATGGGCGGCTGAACGTCGGCGCGAACTTCCTGCTGGCCCGGGGGTTCACGGGCCAGACCACTGAAACGCTGGCCTTGCCTGGAGAAGCGTATGCGTTCGAGCGTATCGTGGGCGTGCGAATGCGACCGTACGCGACGCTGACGTTTACCTATCGTTTCTGATCGGGTGAGCGGGTGCGCCAAGGCCGCGAAGGGCGCTAGTGCTCGGCATACTCGAACACCTTGCCATCCACTTCCTCGATGCGCACCAGGAAGCGCTTGCGGCCGTCGAGTAGTGCCATCGGCATCTGGAATTGCGCCGCGATCATGCGGTCCGCTGAGCCATGCGACCCAATGCGGTCGCGCATGAGCAGGCTCGGGTTGAATTTCGGCCCCAGCACCGGCAGCGCTTCGAAGAGACGCTTGGCGTCCATTTCGCTCACCGGTTGGCCAAGGTAGCTCTTACCCTGGTGGTCTTCCATCTCCACGTTCACGGTGCGCACCTCAAACAGTATGTTCGAGGAATTGGCGATGCGGAAGTCAATCACGGCGACGGAGCTACCCTCATCCAGCGGCGCGGTGCGCACCTTAAGAATCTTGCCGGGCAGTTCAATCCGGTCGCCGCGCTGCATCACCAAAATGCCGCCTACGCCGAGCGCGATGATCGCCAAGCCGATACCGAACGCCCCCAAGAAGCTCTTCTGCATTCAGACCTCGCGAACGATCTTCATGATCTCATCCATGGACTTATGCGCCGCCGTGATCAGGCTGCCATCGAAGAGATGGGTTTCCAGGCCGACCTTGCCCGCATAGCCATCGTTGTTCAGCGCGGCGAAAATGGCGCGCCAATTCTCTTTCTCCGGGCTCTCCGGCATAACACCCTTGCCCTTGATTTGCAGGTTTAACATGCGCTCCCTGGGCAGCAGGCCGTAGCCTTCCGGGTAGGCTTTCTCCGTGCCGTAGGCGTTGTGGGGATCCCAGTTGTAGCCCACCCACCTGGAAGGAATCAGTTTCATGATGCCGGCGATTTCCGCCGCGGTGGCCACGTTTTGCGAGCCCTCGTTCTCCAGCAGGAGGTAGATCTTTTCCTTCTCCGCGAGTTTGGACATCTCGCCCAGGGTGTCGGCGATCCGGGGGTAAACGGCGGTGGGGTCCGCCACGCGGGCGCCGGTGAAGACGCGCACCTTGTCGCAGCCCATGATGTGGGCGCAACGGAACACCTTCTGAAGATCGTTGATGCGCTGGTCCCAGCGCAATTTCTCGGTGGCGAGGCGCTTATCGCGGGCTTCCGGCGTTTCGGTGCGTCGGCGCGCGGGTTCGGTGCCCGGCCAGGTGAACTTGAGCAGGCTGCTATTGACGAAGGAGACTTTGAGGCCCTCTTTGGCGAAGAGGTCGGCGTCAGCCTTGATTTCCGCTTCGGGCAGGGTGAAATATTCCTTCCTGCCCGGCGGATTGCGGATTTCAACGTTCTGCATCCCATAGAAATGCGCGAACGCGATGGACTCCAAGGTGCTCAGGCCGATCTCGTCGGTGATGGCGCTGATACGCGAGGGATCGATATGGGTTTTTGCCGCCATGAGAGGTCTTGCGCAGGGGGCAAATGCCGCGCCCGCCGCCAGAAGTGTTCGCCTGGTCATGATAATGATTGTAGTGGATAGTATGGACTGGACGAGCGCTACCGGAAGAAAGATCGTGTTGCAGGAAGGCGACATCACGCGGATCGCGGTGGGCGCCATGGCCAACGCGGCCAATTCGGCGCTGGCCGGCGGAGGCGGCGTGGATGGCGCTATCCACCGCGCCGGCGGACCGGCGATCATGCGTGAGCTCGACGCGATCCGCGCCCGGGAGGGCGGATGTTCCACCGGCAGCGCTGTGGCGACTGGCGCGGGTATCCTGCCGGCGACGTACGTTTTCCACGCAGTGGGCCCCGTCTATCGGGATGGACGCCACGGCGAGCCCGAGTTGTTGGCCGGGTGCTACCGCAAGTGCCTGGCACTGGCCGAGGAGCGCGCGGTGCGCACCATCAGCTTCCCGGCGATCAGCACGGGGGTGTACGGCTACCCGCAAAAGGAAGCGGCGGAGATCGCTATCCGGGAGGTGCGGCGGCATCTGGAGCGTTCGGACACGACGGTGGAGCAGGTGATCTTCGTGCCGTTCGGCCAGAGCGCGTACGAGGTGTATCGGGAGATTTTGGGGGGACGAGCGGGGCGGACGATTACTTGCTCTTGAGGCGCGGATCAAACAGGAAGGGCTCGGAGTGAAGGAACTCGATGTGCCGGAAGTCCGTATGTTCCGGGTTGAGCACGTAGTTACTTTCCTCGGGAATGACGGCCGACGGAACACACAGAACGGCGCTGTTGCGGAGGAAGTTTCCGCCGAGGATCTGAGTTGCGGCCGTCGCTTCCTGCCAGCCGGGGGCAAGCAAGGCCTGCGGCAAACTGAGAATCTTGACTCGATCGGGTATTCGTACCGGTGTGATCACAAAGTCGCGGGGGAGAGCCGCATAGTTGACCAGGATCTCAAGAACCGCCAGGGACCGGGAAGCGGCCGTGTAGACGGCCCGGGTTCTTCGCTCATTCCAGCGGCCACCGTACATGGCCGCGCCAAATCCGTCGTTCTCCGGGTACCGGCTGGAGTGTAGTCGATAAGTAACGATCACAGAACGCCGTGTTCCAAACGTCCGAGGATATCCATCACCTCGAAGTGACCATCCAGACTGGAAAGTCGCGAAATCGGCGTCGCATAGTTGAGAGCGCGCACCGG
>JANYJN010000776.1 GCA_025358475.1 Candidatus Solibacter sp. | reverse complement strand
ACGACGCTCCCGGTCTGCACCGTAACCAGACCTTTCTTGCTATAAACCGTGCTGGCGTAAACCCCGATTCCTAGAACCACGACCACCAACACGACAATTAGAATCTTCCACTTGCTCTTCACGACAAAATTCTCCCTTTTTACCTCTCACCCGCTTTAGACGCAAAATATGAGCCGGGAGTTCAGTCAACATTTTACACCCGGGGGTTTGCTACGCGCGCGCGAAGCGGCCTAACAACACCGTTTAGAGGACGATACAAGCCTGTGGAAATTAGCGGGGGGACTGGCCCGCGAAGGGATTGCGGACCTCCAGGTTTCCCCACCGCTGGCCGTTCGACAGGTCCTCCGACCATAAGACGGAACATTGAGAGGCCTGCGCGCTTCGCAAAATCAGCGCGTCCCAGAATGAGACTGAGTGGCGCTGGTGCAAGTCGATAGCCGCCAGGATGTCGTCCACAAGAGGACGATGCACGCGCCAAAACCCCAGACGGCGAACCTGTAACGTTGCCTCGTCCACGGGCAGTTTCAGTTTGCGGGTAGCGGAGACGTAGAACTCCTGCATCACTTGCAGGCTGATCCAACCCAGGCGCTCCGACCACAAACGTCTCACCAGGTCCACGGCAATACGATGCTTCTCGCCCGCGCTTCGGTCGAAGGCGTAGATCAGGATGTTGGTATCGATGAACTCACCTCGGGACTCGTCAGCGCTCATGCAGAGAATCCCGGGTCCAGGAAACGCGGCCGCGAGTCCCTAAATCGTAGCCCCTCTCCATGTCCCTAATCATGGCATCGCGGGCCTCGGGGTAGCCCTCTTCCTGGTCTGCTAACTCAGAGAGCGTCGCGGTGAGTAAAGCGGAAATGGAAGTGTCTTGCCGCGCGGCCAGAATCTTCAGCCGGCGCAAGAGTTCTTCGGGGAGCGCGAGGGTGACGTTACGGCTTGCCACAGAAAAAGTGTAGCACGTTTTAACGTGGAGCTAAACTACCGCTGGGTGACCGATTCCGGGGGCGTGTTCTCACACTGTCCCAAATCGGTGATCCCGCTGGCCAGTTGGGCACAAGCGTTGGTGACCGCCGTACGCACCGCCTGCTGGAGATCCTTGGCCTGTGCCTTGCGGCAATCGCGCTGCCCGCGGAACACCATGCAGACCTCGACGCCTACGCGGTCGCCCTGAAAGGTAGTGGAGACGACGAAGAGCAGGAAAACCACCACGAAGGCGATGGCGATCCAAACCGTCTTCTTCATGCGAAGAAATTCCCCATTCGGCGAAACTTGGCGCAACGGTGCTCCACGATCTGGTCGCGGTCCAGATGGTCGAGTTCGCCCAGGCGCGCGCTCAAGTGTTGGCGCAGGAATTCCGCAGCCGCATCGGGATCCTCCTGCGCGCCGCCCTCCGGCTCGGGAATAATTCCGTCGATGAGGCCGAGCCCCTTGAGGTCTTCGGCGGTCAGCCGCAGCGCCGCCGCCGCCTGCTCCGCCTTGGCCGAATCGCGATAGATAATGGCCGCGCAACTCTCCGGGGAAATCACGCTGTAGATGGCGTTCTCCAGCATCAGCACGGTATTGCCGACGCCCAGCGCCAGAGCACCGCCAGAGCCGCCTTCCCCGATGCAGACCACGATCACGGGCACCGCGAGACGCGACATCTCGCGCAGATTGCGCGCAATGGCCTCCGCCTGCCCGCGCTCCTCTGCATCGATGCCGGGATAGGCTCCGGGCGTGTCCAAAAAAGTAATGATGGGGCGCCCGAACTTGGACGCCATCTGCATAACGCGCAGCGCTTTGCGGTAGCCCTCGGGTTTCGGCATACCGAAATTGCGGAAAAACCGCTGCTTGGTGTCGCGGCCCTTCTGCTCTGCCACCAGCATGACCGGCCGTCCGTCGAATTGCGCCGAGCCCGCGACAATGGCCGGATCGTCACCAAACGCGCGGTCGCCGTGGAACTCCTGAAAATTGGTGAAAATGCGCCCGATGTAGTCCAGCGAATGCGGACGCTTGGGATGCCGGGCGAGCTGCACGCGCCGCCAGGCTGGATGGGTGGCGGGCCCCATTTCGGTCCGCGTGTCTAGATTTACATCAGGATCCACTCATCAATCTTAACAGCGTCCGGGCATTTGGGGGGCTTAACCGGGGTGTGCGGGTGCGCCCGGAAGGTGACACGATTCACCCAAATGCCGGAATTGGGAGGCGAAAGCGCCTGCCTCCCCTTTGCATGCCAAACGACTTGCAGGTGGTGGCGCAGGGCTTGGCGGTCGCGGCCCGGTTTGGGGGTACACATTGACACGGCATGCTTAATCCCCTAATCTTGATAGAGATTGGACAATCTTTCTCGTTTCGAGGC
>JANYJN010000772.1 GCA_025358475.1 Candidatus Solibacter sp. | reverse complement strand
TGCCTTGGATGATGGGCCCGAGCACGTTGCGCACAAAGTCCGGAGCGGTGTCCGCCACCGGCGGGCGCAGTTGCAGGCGGCTGGTGATGGTGGCCGGGACTTTCACTTCGAAAAGATTCTGGAGCGTTTCATCGACGGCCTGGAAGTTGCGGTCCACAACGGCGGCGCCACGCTTGCCGTAGGTTTTGCGGATAGCGTTCTTGATGGCGGTGATGGCTTGCTCGCGCGGCAGCACGTTGCTGATGGCGAAGAAGCAGGTCTGCATGATGGTGTTGATGCGGCCGCCCATGCCGGTGACCTTGGCGACCTCGTCGCCGTTGATCACGAAAAATTTCAATTTCTTGGAGATGATCTGCTGCTGCACCAGGCGCGGCAGCTTGTCCCAGACTTCTGCTGCGTCGTAGGGGCTGTTGAGCAGGAAGGTGGCGCCGGGTTCGGCCAGCTTCAGCATATCGATGCGTTCCAGGAAGGAGAACTGGTGGCAGGCCACGAAATTCGCCTTGGTGATGAGGTAGCTGGAGCGGATCGGTTTGTTGCCGAAGCGCAGGTGGGAAGTGGTGATGGAGCCGGACTTCTTGGAATCGTAAACGAAATAGCCCTGGGCGTAGTTTTCGGTCTCTTCACCGATGATCTTGATGGAGTTCTTGTTCGCGCCGACGGTGCCATCCGCGCCCAGCCCGTAGAACAGGGCGCGCACGGTGCCGGGGGCCTCGGTGGAGTAGTCGGGGTCGTAGCCCAGGCTGGTGTGGGTGACGTCGTCGTTGATGCCGATGGTGAAGTGATTTTTGGGGTGGACCTTGGAGAGCTCGTCGTAGACGCCCTTGACCATGGCGGGCGTGAATTCCTTGGAGGATAACCCGTAACGTCCGCCGATCACTTTCTTGGCGACGCCCATTTCGGCGAACGCTGTGATGACGTCGCAATAAAGCGGCTCACCGGTGGCGCCGGGTTCCTTGGTGCGGTCCAGGACGGCGATGGATTTGACGCTCTCGGGGATGGCGGCGACGAAGGTTTCGATGGCGAAGGGCCGGAACAGGCGAACTTTCAGTAGGCCCACCTTTTCGCCAGCGGCCAGCAGGGCTTCCACGGTCTCGTGGGCCACTTCAGCGCCGGAGCCCATGATGATGATGAGCCGCTCGGCGTCGGGTGCGCCGAAGTAATCGAACAGGTGGTACTGGCGCCCGACGAGCTGGGCGAACTTGTCCATGGCGTTCTGCACGATGGTGGGCGCGGCCAGGTAGAACGGGTTGCAGGCTTCGCGCGCCTGGAAGTAGACGTCGGGGTTCTGCGCCGTGCCGCGGATGAAGGGGCGGTCTGGGCAGAGGGCGCGGGAGCGGTGGGCGAAGACCAGGTTCTCGTCAATCATGGCCCGGATGTCGGCGGCGGAAAGCTGCTCCACCTTGGCGACCTCGTGAGAGGTACGGAAGCCATCGAAGAAGTGCATGAAGGGGATGCGGGATTCCAGCGTGGCGGCCTGTGAGATCAGCGCCATATCCATGACTTCCTGCACGGAATTGGAGGAGAGCATGCCGAAGCCGGTGGAACGCGCGCACATCACGTCGCTGTGGTCGCCGAAAATGGAGAGGGCCTGGGATGCCAGGGCGCGGGCGGCGATGTGGAACACCGTGCTGGTCAGTTCGCCCGCAATCTTGTACATGTTGGGGATCATCAGCAGGAGCCCCTGCGATGCCGTGAAAGTGGTGGACAGAGAGCCCGCCTGCAAAGCTCCGTGCAAGGCGCCCGCGGCGCCGCCTTCGCTTTGCATCTCGATGACCGTGGGCACGGTGCCCCAGATGTTGGTCTTCTGTTCGGCCGACCACTGGTCGGCCCATTCGCCCATATTGGACGAAGGAGTAATGGGATAAATAGCGATGACTTCGTTAGATTGATGCGCTACGTATGCGGCCGCCTCGTTACCGTCGATGGTTACCTTGGGCCGAGTGGTGGTGGTGGATGAGTTGCTCAACTCTCCCCTCCTTATGATTATGGGATTCACGTGCTTAAACCATATTATAAGACCCTGTTGTCGTAAAAATCCACAGGTTTTTGAGGCTTAAATTGCGTGCCCTGCAAGTTGTTGTATTCATAGGGCCGCCGGTATGGACGGGCGATGCGATGCGAGGAACGAAGGCGGATATGGCGGGGAGCCCGAAAAAGCCTGAAAATGGCGCTGCGGTTCGCGCGGGAGTCGGCGGCCGGCGAATCGGGATTGGGAAAACTGCTTAACGAAGGCATTCGATTTGTTTGTTTGCAACGGCTTGACGGGTTCGTTTGGTATTCATTGGTAGGCGGATTGCAGTTGGGACGACCCCGGTGAGTCGAGAAAGGTGAGTCACCAGGTAAGCGGGTGCTCCCGATTTCGACGCTAGCACGACCGGGCGGAGGAACTGGCCGGCGTCAGGCGTTAAAGGACTCAGGAATCGTGGGTTAGGGAATATAATGTTGAAGTCACGCGAGCCCGCGTGGCAACTGCGGCCTTCTGTACTGTCAGGGCGAACAGGGCGACTTCGGACTCTGGTTGTTTTGGCGGACCAGCGTATCCAGTTGACCGCAGAGTTGTGTGTACAGTTGAAAGTGCGCGTTTGTCGCCAACTTGGACAAAACCGCAACGACGTACCTAACGCTGCTGTCCTGTATCCACGCGCAATCGTGGACGTAACCGCCATAAAGGCCGCACTTGGACGCCACCACCGGAAGCGAGGGGAAAAGGCTGGTGACGCAGCCGTTTTTCAGAGCGTTTCTGATGCCGGCGGATGAGGCGTCGTCGACCAGGCGTCCCTGTGCCAGCAGGGTGAAGTATGTCGCGGCGGAAAGGGCAGTCGCATTGTGGACGAAGGGCGCGGCGACAGGACTCGCCCAGCTCCCTTTATTGCAATATGAGGCCTTTAACCAGAGCCCACTCCGGGTAGGGTGATATAAGCCTGATTGCCACGCGACAGAGCCGATGTACGGCAGACTCACCTGGGCGATCAACGTTCCGGCCGGGCAGTTGTGGACGATATTCGCAAGCAAGGACTGCGTAGCGGCGGTGAAATCGAGGGTCGCGGCGGGTGTCCACTTGCGGATATCGAACAGCCCCACCAGATCCGGGAGCGCCTTGGTCAACCCGTTTGCGTTCCACTCGGCGATGGCGGCCGATTCGAGCTGCTTTCCATCGGAGGGTGACTTGCGGGCAGCGAGATCGCGCAAATCGGAGCGAAGCTGGAAAGCGGCATACAGCGCAAGAATCTTGGGGACACTGGCGCCATACATGTCGGCAGGCGCTCCCCATCCGGCGAACTCCGGAGAGGTCAGCTTCGCTCCGGTCAGATCGACCAGGGCGACGTGAACCAAATCGCGCGGGCCGGGCCCGGTTTGCCCGCTCGCGCCCAGCAAACCGCCGAACCCCTTGGGGATCAGAACATCCAGACAGTTCTGCAGGCCGGTGGGAGTGGTGTCAAGGATCAGGGTATTGCCCGTGCCAAAGAACAGGGGGTTCAAGTCCGCAGCCGTCAATTTGGTTAAGGCGCCAATGGTGAACGTGCCCGGACTGGCCGGGTTGGGCGCCTTGGGGACGTGCATATGATCCAGCAGCACCAAGCCTTTGGGCGTAACCTGATGCTCCTCGAGTTCGCCCAGTTGGGTGGGCAGCACCTCGTGAACGCCTCCCGGGGGCGGCGATTCACCATCGGATTCCCAAGCCTCACCTTCGCCTTGATCCCCCTCGAACTCAAGTTCCGGCGCCTCCTTCTCAGCCACAAGCATCCAATCGTTAAGCTGCTCGACAACGTCCCAGGTCATGCGGACGATCCTGTTCGCACTGCCTCGCGCCACTGCGATGCCGACCATGTTGTATCCGCCGTCGTGTTGGATCCAGACGGGCGATCCGCTCTGCCCTTCCGTAAGCTCGCCGGTGTAAGTCATAATCGGGCTCTGCTCGGGCACCGATACCAACTGGCCGGAAAAGGCCCACATCTGGTTTCCGCCCTTGTTCCCCGGATATCCAGCGGTGTAGGCGGTCTGGTTTCGCAGGTCTTTCGGATCCACGGGCATTGCCGTGGTTCCCGCGCCGCATGCCGAGCTACCCCAGAAGCACAACCTGTCGCCTTTAAGCTGGCGGAACCTCTCGGCTGCAATCGGCCGGCTGAGCGTAATTATGGCGTAGTCGTGGTCAAGATCGGCTGGCTTGTATTTCGTTGAGATGTCCGGCTTCTTAGACGACGAATAGTTGTCGAGCTCTTTGTTTCCATCCAGCGCCATCGTGACTTTCAGGTGGTACCGGCCGGGATCCTGGACGACGTCGTAGACGACGTGCGCCGCGGTGAGCACGTGCCGGTCGGAAATCAGGACTCCCGATCCACGTCCATGCTCGTCGCCGCCCTTCATTACGGATATCTTTGCGATCCATCGGAACGGAACGGCAAAGGTGTCGTTCACCTTGTTCTTGCCGGGTGCGGGCCGCCACTCCTGTTCGAACTCCGGCTGCGCCGTTCCGGCTCCGGGCGCTAGGGCCGTCGATCCGGGCAGGTCGGCGAACGGCTTCAGCCTGGCGGCAAAATCCAAAGTGGAATTTACGTTGTTGCGCATGAAAGCGGGAATCTGCGCGGAGACGTTTTCCCACGTGATGTCCGCCTTCTTCTGCACAAGCCCCTGCAAAGCATTAGTGAGCGCGCTCGATGCCGCATGGCGAGCTTTGGTGAGCCGCCACAGGATCTCCGAATTGTCCGGTACCGCCGGGAAGTTTTGGAGAATAAACTGGCGGTACTTCTCCACCAGTTCCACGCCTTTCTCGATCGAAAACACGCGATCCGTGCTCAGTTTGCGGAACTGCGCGGCGGAGAGTCCAAGCTGTTCGCGGGCTTCCCCGCCAGGCCAGTCGATCTGGAAATAACCGCGCTCCGGACGCTCGGTGACGACACCCACTCTTCCGTCCGATTCCACGGCCATCCACCCAAGCAGGAAATCCCGCGGGAGGCTTCCCCTGCGCTTGTCCAACTCATCGATGATCTGCCGCAGCCAGGTCAACGCATTCACCTGCTGGGAGATGGCGACCCATTCCTCGCGGAGGGCCTTGTGCAGGGCTCCGGTTTTTTCGAGCGTTGTCCCCTTCATGCCGGGGTGACGAATCCAGAAGGCCCGATCGGTCAGGTGGTCGATTTTCGTCTCACCATCCCGGAGGATGGCGGCGCGGATTTCATCCGGCAGATTGTCCGAATCCGCAATGTCCCGGAGCGAGTAATCGCGCGGCACGGAACGGAGGGGCAGAACATCGTGCTCGAATTCCGGACCTTCCAACTCCGGAACTTCGGTGGGGACGAGAGGCCGGTGGCAATACGGGCAGTCCCCTTCATTACTTTCCAATTCCGGGACATCCACGGGAGCCGTGGGCCGCTCCACCGGCCTTTGGCCTGAGGGCGAATTCTGCCACGCGCTGGTCAGGCCGGGATGAAGCGGCAACTCCTCACGGACGTTGATTGCCAGCACCTCGCGCGTGAATGGAGAATCGAGAATTCCGGCGCTGTGAGCGTCTTCGGTTTCGAACAAGAGGCCCTCCCGCAGGCTAACTCGGCGACACTTTGCCCGCCCTCATTTCGCGCCCGCTGATTATCGACCAATGTGTAATGATCAGGCGCATCCTGGCTTCGACCGGCCCGGGCGTGTAGAGGACGGGAACGGCGGCGACGTCGTTCAGCGCGCCGGTTTCGATCAGGAGCAGGATGTGAGAAATCGGTTGGGCGATTTCGAAAAAGCTCTTCGAGAGGCCGTGAGCCGGCAGGCCGACGCGCTGGGCGATCTTGAACAGCCTTTCCTCCGGGCTGGCTGCCTCGGCGCGCAGGTCCGTAACGATGGGCAGGTTATCCGACAGCGTCAGACGAAACCACGACATCATCGACACGGTCACGAACTCCTCACGGGAAAGTGTGCCGTAAACGCGGCGGGACATCAACATGTCGTGAAGGCGAGTGGCCAGATTGGCGATTTTGGCGTTGTCTGTGGGTACTGCGCCGCTGGTATTGGTGACGTTGACAATTCCTACCCACACTTCCCGCAGGAACTCCTCCATGGTAGTGACAAAGTCCTGATTGGAAGCCTCCGCCTTCACGCACGGCACGGCGGCAGCCGGCCCCTCCGGCTTGTGATTGAGATCCATACCAAACATGCGGTAGTAGGCATTGCAACGGACCGCGTCGAAGACCGGGCGGACATGACTGGTGAGCGAGTTGACGTAAAATGGCGGCGGGTCGGAGTAAAAAAGCTGTTCCGTGCTACGCAGCCAGTTCTGCGTCCCCTGGCGGACCGAACCGAGTTTCTCGCCGTGCACGAGCTCGTGTATTACGCGGCGGAACACCTCGTAGACGCGCGTGTTCTCCACCATGTAGGCGTAAATCAGGTGCTCCCACATCAAGGAGTTGAAACGGCCCTCAGGGGGATTGATCGCACCGAGAATCGTCAGCAGGCCGTTGGACTGAATCGGGCCGACCGGCGGCGAGTTGAAAAACTGGCCCATCCACGTACCTCCCATGCCGGGGAGATCGCTACGATGGCGCGGATCGCCCGTTTGAAACGCCGTGTCATTCAACCGGTGGTCCCAGGCATACTCCAGCAGAGCGACGAGATCGGATGGGTTGAACAGAAACAGATCCGCTGCGCCATTCGGTAACAGATTGGCAAATGCCTCAAACACGAGCTTTCCTCCTTGCAATTCCTCGGAACAATTAGACGTATCCGCCCGGATTGGCCAGCGCTATCAATCCCTCGATGCGGAAAAACAACCGGGCGGCATCGAGCGCCGAGCCCACCAGCGGCGGTGCCTGCAAACTATTCTGCTGCAGCGTGCCCGGCTGCAAGCTGCCCCGCTGCTGGTGCACTTCTTCCAGGATGGAACGAAGCAGGTAAACCATTTCCCGTCGCGACCGTTCGCTTTCGTCCTCGCCGCTATGGTGTTGACTGTCGAGCTTTTCAGGCTTTTCGCGCATAATTCGTTTCCTCATGTCAGGCGGCCTGCGCCGCACCCCCCAGGGTCATCATCCAGGCTTGCTGCTGCGCCACGATTTGCGCGGCCCGGTCGGGCATGGTCGCCATGCGAAGTCCGGCCAATGCGAGCAGCCGGATCGATTCGGTCCAGATCCATTGGGTGGACGTGTAAAGAGCGGCCCCAAGCTGGCGCTCCATCTCGACGAGCCTCGCAGGATTCACGCGGTCGGGGTTGACCAGGTCGCAGATGGACCTGCCTCGAAAACCTCGCACGGGGTGACGTAGCGACAACTCGGCCACACGCGGGATGACGGGTATGGATTCGCGGATCAGGGCGGCGGCATCCTCCCCCGCGTGCTCCAGCGGGTGGAATTCAATCCAGGCCCCCGCCAGGTCGTCCCAGGGACCCGCCCCATACGCGTGGCGGCACATTTCAACGCCCAGCAAGACACGCAAGTAAGCCAGAGGATGCGGGTCGCCGGGGACGAAGCGAAAAACCATTCGGTCGTCGCCGGCGAGGACGTCGTGGAGGCTGGCCACTGCGGCAAAGCCAGTGTGAACGAACGCGTGCACGTCCGCCACGATCTCCGAAGCCCATCCGGCCCAATTCCCCGCAAGCTGCCGGTCGTCGCACAACTTCGTCCGGAAAGCTTCTGCCAGATCCTCGGTCCAGCCGGTCAGATGGGCAACCTGATGACCGCTCTCGTGAAAAAGGGCGGTGCCCGGGTGGAGATTGTGGCGCGTCGCCTTGATGACCGCGGTCGGGCTATCGCTGCCATCCCATAGCCGGAGACCCGCTTTCAGGATGGATGCCCCCACGTCGCCCTGCATATAGGTAAGGACCACGGGCGTGCGCAGATCAAGCTGGTCCAGCACCATCGACATGCTGCGGTAAGCGAGCATGTCGCAGGCGCGCAAGAGTGCCCCGAGTACGGCATCGG
This sequence comes from Candidatus Solibacter sp., assembly GCA_025358475.1. Lineage (GTDB taxonomy): Bacteria > Acidobacteriota > Terriglobia > Bryobacterales > Bryobacteraceae > Solibacter. The sequence continues at coordinate 789 of JANYJN010000772.1, read as the reverse complement.
TGCGCGTACGAATGGCGTCGGCATAGAAGTCAAGGGTTTTCTCGGTGTGGAGATAGTTGCGGCGGTATTCGAGCAGCAGCGCGTTGACGGCCTCCAGCTCTGCGCGATTGGAGGCCGCCTGGAGCGCGGCGCGCAAAAGCGTCCCGCGTTTCGCCAGTCGTTCCGAGGAATCCGCCAGTTTCTTACGCACGGTAACGCCGAGGTATTGTTCCAGCTGGCGCCACGCTTCCCGCGAAGCCAGTGCGTCCAGCTCGGCGAGGCGGGCGGCAGCCAGCGTCCAGTGCCAGACCTGGCGGCTCAACTGCGACCGCAGTACTTCAGTGCGATCAGCCATGGGGGTGACCTGGACTCACTATGACATCGGTACTCGGGGCAGCCCCCTGAAAAGCCGCGGCGCCGGTTAGAACGGCGCGGCCTTTCAAGGCGTCGCGGAGAGCCGCCAGGCCCGGCGGGGCATGGAATGTGAGCGTAAGTGTTATACCGTCTTGCGGAGTTTCGATCGCCGCCAGCACCTGGGGCGCGTGATTCTCGAAGTATCCCTTCAGCCCCTTCAAGATCCAGTGCAGAAGATGGAATCGCAACGCGCCGGTAAGATCCTGGGGAAGCTTTTGGAGGATGGCGCCGCCGGCCTGTTGCGGCGCCACGTTAGGATGGATCACTTTCACGCCGCCATGATGCCGGGGCGTCAGCGCCATTTCCAACTTCTTTTCCAGCATGGGCCGCATGGCAGCCAGGACCACTCCCACATGGCCCTTCTGGCGGAGCTTGATAAGCAGTTTCTGAGCACGG
>JANYJN010000747.1 GCA_025358475.1 Candidatus Solibacter sp. | reverse complement strand
ACAACCTGATCCAGGCGAATAAGGGCGCGGGAGTGGCCGCGCGCGACGGCGCCAAACCATCGCTGCTGGGCAATGTTTTCGACCGCAACGTGCTGGAACCCCCAGCCACCGACAGCGTCAAGGAACTCAACTTCTTCCTGGCGCCGGCTCGCGCCCCGGTGCGAACCAACCGCCCTGCGGCCCGCGAGGCGAAGCAATGATGGCGCATAGAGTAGGACAGGCCTCCTGGCCTGTCTTCGTCAGGACTGGCGGAACGCCGGCCCTACTCAAGCCATTCAGACAGGCCGGGAGGCCTGTCTTACTATGATCGCGCCGGCTAGCCGCAAAATCGGCAAATATGAAATCGTTCGCAAGCTGGGACGCGGCGGGATGGCCGATGTGTACCTGGCGCAGGACTGTGAAAACGGCGGCACGGTGGCGCTCAAGCTGATCGAGCACGCCGCTGACGCCGATACCATCGCCGCCATTGAGGCCGAACGCCGCGGCGCCCAATTGCAGGCGCACCTGGCCGCGATCGATCCGCGGGTGGTCCGCGTCTACGGCTCGGGCGATGCCGACGGCTTCTTTTTTGTCGCCATGGAGTATATCGAGGGGCAGGATCTGGCGGAGTTGATGCGCCTTGGGCCGCTCGCCCTGGGATTCGCCACCGATGTCGCCATCGCCGTCGCCAAGACCCTGAACAACGCGCACAACCTCGAAATCGCCATCGACGGCAAGGATTTCCGCGGCGTGGTTCACGGCGACATCAAGCCCAAGAACATACGCATCGATGCGCACGGCGAAGTGCGCGTGCTGGATTTCGGCATCGCCAAGGCGCTTTCCATGTCGCGCCGTCTGACGCGCAACGAATTCGGCAGCGTGCCCTATGCCTCGCCGGAACGGCTGGATTCGGGCGACGTCAATGTGGGCTCGGACTTGTGGTCGCTGGCCGTCATGCTCTATGAGATGGTCACCGGCCTGCAGCCATACCACGCCGGCAATACCGAGTGGCTGGAGCGCATGATCCGCTCGCGCATCGCGCCGCCCCCGGCGCCCGATCCCTGCCCAGAGCCGCTACGCCGCATCCTCATCAAGGCGATGGCGCCGAACCCGGAGCTGCGGTACCCATCTGCCCGGGAGTTCGGCGCCGATCTGGAAGCGTTCCAGGGCGGGACTGCGGTCGCTGCGGTGAGGGAAGACCTGGACGCCACGCGGCGCACATTCCGCCCGGGCGAAGACGCGGGGGGGGACGATATGGATGCCACGCGGCGCACCGCGGTCCCCGGCCAGGAAGTATCGGGGCCAGATTCGGGGGAAGGCTCGGGGGATGCCACGCGGAGGACTACGCGCCCCGCCGGTGGCAGCGACGCCACGCGAAAGACCAAGGCGGTCGCGCCACCGACGCCCCTCGCCTACGTCGTGACCATGCGGGTCCTGCTGGGGCTGCTGATCTCTGGCGTCCTGTATGCCGGATGGGCCCTGACCTCGAACTATCTGCTCTATCAGCACGGCCAGCAACTGGCGCGCGAGATTGAAGGCGAACAGCTTACCGACCTCGACAAGATATGGGCCAGATGGACGGAACTTTCCAAGGGCAATCCTTCGTCTTACCTATTGCACGGACCGCGAAAAGCGGTGAAACAGAAGTTTGTCGCGGCGGCGGACCACGTGATCGATACCTACCGCAACAACGAATCGCAGTTGATCTACGAGAAGGAGTGGGAACGCGCGCGCACCATGGCGGCGCGGGCGTTGGCGGTGGACCCCGACGATAGCGTCCGCGGCAAACTCCGCCTGTGCGAAGGCCATCTGGCGCGCATCAACGGCACCAGCCACCGCAGCGCGCAGGAATTGAGCGTGGCCGTGGAGAAATTCGATGAGGCGCAGAAGCTGCTGCCCAAATCGCCCGATCCCGAACTCGGCCTGGCGCGCGTTTACGTCTACGGCCTGAAGGATATCGACAAAGGCTACGACGCCCTGCAACAGGCGAAGCAGCGCGGCTACACGTTGGGCAATCGCGAGAAATTGCTACTGGCCGATGGCTATCGGGATCGCGGCGACCGCCTCTGGTGGGATTCCCGTAACGTGCGCGGGTTGCCAGCGGAGAAGGACCAGATCCAGCGCGCCGCCGACGACTACAAGCGCGCCGAAGAGCTGTATCAGGGCATCTCACCGTGGGGCAAGTCGATCGTCAACCTGGTGCGCGTGCGGCTCAGCCTGGAGAGCGTGAATTTCCGGCTGCAACAGATCCAGACCGACCCTCACTGATATGGCCGTCACCCGAAGCAGATCGGTCGAGCGCGCCACCGCGGGCCACCTACAGGGACGGCGCTCCGGGTGGCGCGGCCGCGAGTCTCTGCTCACCGTGGTGGCCAGCCTGCTGGTGGCGGCCGGCCTGTACCAGGTCCACCAGGCCAAATCGGAAGGGCTCGGCGAGGTGGAAGCCGGCCTCTCCGCCAAGCGCCTGCTCAATCTGAACGAGCTGGGCGGGCGCGAGGAATTGTTCCCGGCGCTGACCCCGTTCTTCCCCAACAGCCGCCAGCGCGACGTGGCGGCGCGCGAAATCTACTACCTCACGGGCAGTCTCCCGAACGTCGGCGGCATCGTGCGCGCGAAGCTGCTGACCAACGAGCAATTCCGCCAGTTGAAGCCGCTGGTGGTGGTGCGGAACCCGGCGCAGTTCCAGCACGCCTTCTATCTATGGTGCGGCATCTTCTTCGGCGCC
>JANYJN010000668.1 GCA_025358475.1 Candidatus Solibacter sp. | reverse complement strand
AAGATGGCCCGCGGTCACGCGGTCACCGGGCTTGAGAATCAGCCGTGCCTTAAGGGGAATGTTGTTGACGAAGGTGCCGTTCTTGCTGCCCAGGTCCTGCACCGTCCACTCCTCGCCTTCCGCTTCGAACGCGAAGTGCTGGCGCGAGAGGCCGGCATCTTCGGGAAAGCAGAGCTCGGCCGCGCTGGAGCGCCCGATGGACAGGCGCGCCCCGGTGAGCGGAACGCTTTTCATCTGCCCATCCGGACACTGGACGACAAGTTCACGAGACATGGTTCGTTCCTCAAAATTGGCGGTCAGCATTCATTATAAACGGCGGTGGATGGCGGCTACCTCGGAAATGGATAATGACCCGAGGGGAACGCTGCCTCAGCAACTGTATGCGGTCCGCAGGCGAAAGCGCCTGCGCCACCTCCGGCAAGTCGTCCCCACGCAAAGGTGGGGCAGGCTTCAGCCTGGCAACGCCCGCCTGCGGCGCATTCTTTGGCAGCTTCTCACGGCCGTGGCTGGTGAGCGGAGTGGCGACCGCGAGGGGGCGTTCTCCTGATTCAGCAGGCGCCTATTCTATCGCCGGAACTCCAGCAGTTCGTGGAAATACCGCGGGGTTTCGCGGGTACCCCCGGAGGTGCCCATGAGCAGGCGTTCGAGCGGTGTGTAGGGCTCATAGGGGTGCACGGTTTCCGCCATGGCGGCGCGCAATCGGGCTTCGAACTGGGCGTTGAGTCCGGCGGGCGAGACGTCGTGGGTATTGCGCAGGAACCACAGCGTGCGAACCCGCGGATCGGCCAACAGGCGGGTCAGCGCGGCTGCGGTTTCCGGCAGGCCGGTCTGAAAAATAGCGCATTGCCCGTGGAACGCATACAGCAGGGCGATGGGATCGGAATTGGTGGAGTCCACCAGGGTCGCGCACTCTCCGGCAGGGGATTCGCGCACAATCCGGGCGGCTATCTGCTGCATGGGCAGCGGATACTGTTTGTTGCGGAAGCCGCTCTTATGGAAGTAGCACCAGATGCCCGACAGCGAAAGCAGGAGCATGGCGGTGATTGCCAGGCTGCCCCAGCGCCGGCCACTGGTTCCTTGGGCGGCTCCCCGGGCGGCTCCCCGGGCGACCAGCAGCAAGAAAAATGGCAGCACGAAGAGCATCCGCGCGGGCACGAACGGGTAGGAAACCCAGCGCGCCACGCCGATGAAACCGATGGCGCCCAGCGCGGAGCCGATCCACGCCACCTCGGGAGTTCGCCGCGCACCCCGCCAGGCGAGCGCCGCCACCAGCGGCAGCAGCAAGGCGCCGAGCAAGAGCACGGCATCCGGCACGGCCTCGCCCATCACAAAGGACATGGACCAATAGGCGAACTTTACCGGCACTTCCAACACGCGCGATCCGGTCAAGGTATAGTTGCGGCCGTTGCTGCCCCAGGCAGCCAGGGAAGCCGTCAGCCGCCAGATCCAGGGCAGGTAGCCGAGGGCGATGGCCCCATCGATGGCGAGCGCCGTCCGCCCGCGCCGGCGGTAGAACAGCGTCAGGTTCGCGGTAGCGACGAGGGCGATACCGGCGACGTAATGCGTGTACATTGCGGCCAGCAGCGCGAGAGAGAGCAGCGCCGCCCTACGCCAGGTGTATTGGGCGGCGACCCGCGACAGCAGAGCGGCGGCGACGATGGCCAACAGCGCTTGCAAGCTGTAGGATCGGCACATGCGCGCGTAGAGCAGAAGGCAGGGCGAAAGCGTCCAAAGGGCGAGCAGGGTGAGCCTGGTGCGCTCCTCGAATCGCGTCCCCCAGAGACGGTCCAGCGCCACCGTTCCGAGCAGTGCAAAGAGCACTGAAATGAGGCGCGCTTGAACCGCCCAATCGATTCCTAGTGGTATTTGTTGCCAACAGTAAAGGACTAAATAATAAAGTGGTGGATGAACATCTTGGGCGGCGAACTGAATGAGGCTATCCAGGGTGCCGCGGACGGCCAGCAGCGTGCCCGCCTCGTCGCCCCAGGGGGCGAGCGCTGCCAGGTTCCAGCAGTAGAGCAGGGCCTGGAGCGGCAGGAACGCGGCTAGGGGGTTTCGGCGCAGCCAGGCCGTCACGGTAGGGCGTCGATCAGCCGGTCGATCTCCTCCGGGCTGATATAGAAGTGGGGGGAGGTACGCACCCACCCGGCGCGCGCCGCGGTGATGATCTTCTGCCGGCGGAGGAGGCGCACGGTCTCCGTGGCTTCCAGGCCGGGCTTGCGGAAGCTAACGATGCCGGCGCCGTTCCGGGGGGTGCGTTCGAGGAAGAGTTCGTATCCTTTGGCTTGGACACCGGCGGCAATACGGTCGCCAAGATTTTGGACAACGGGGGCTATTTCTCCTGTCCCTACCTCAAGTAAAAACTCAATTGAAGCCTTTAAGCCAAAGCATCCAATGGTATTTAACGTTCCGCACTCATACCGGCCGGCATCCGGGCGCAGGGTCATGTCGCGAGAGCCGTAATCGTTGTAGCCAGCCACGTTGGTCCAACCGAATTCGACGGGTTCCACGCGATCTTGAAGTGCCTGATTTATGTATAGGATGGCGCAGCCTTCCGGGCCCAGCAGCCACTTGTGGCCGTCGGCCGCCAGGGCGTCAATATGACAGGCCTGGACATCGAGCGGGAAAGCGCCGAGTCCCTGAATCGCATCTACGAAGTAAATGCAGTGATTACGTCGGCAAATCTCACCTATTTCTTGAATTGGTGCGCGGTGTCCGCCCAGGAATTGCACAAAGCTGATGGCCAGCAGACGGGCGCCACGGCAGGCTTGGTCGATCTTCTCCAGGGAATCGTAGATGGAGAGCCAGGTGATCTCGATCCCCTTTGTTTCCAGACGTTTCCAGGGGTACTGATTGGCCGGAAACTCCTCCAGGAAACCCACTATGCGGTCGCCGGGCTGCCAGTCCAGGCCCAGGGCGAGAGTGGCGATGCCTTCGGAGGTATTCTTGACCAGCGCGATTTCGCTGGGGCGGGCATTCATCAGGCGCGCAGCTGCCACGCGGAGGCCATGGTAGACGGCCAGCCACTGGTCATAGTGGAGGCTTCCGTAGTGCAAACTATCGTCCGCCAGATGCTTGAGCGCGTCGGCGCAGCACCGTGGCAGCGGCGCGACGGCCGCGTGATTCAAATAGACCAGGTTCTCGCGCACCGGGAACTGGCCGGCGTAGCGCTGCCAGAGTGGCTGTTCCGCGACGGAACTTTTTTCAATTTCACGACCCATTCCTTATACAATACGTGAATAGTGGCCCTATTTGCAGCCGTCAGATTCTACTATTTGCCGGTGTCGCTCGCCGGAATGTAGTAAATCAGGATCGATTTGCCCACGCGGCCGACCGGCTGGTATTGGTCCAGCCAGGCGAAAGCCAGCTCTTTGCGACCGCGCTGCTGTGACACCATCCAGCCGTAGTTTTGCAGCATGGTGTGGCTGACAGCGACCCATCCAGTGACGGGCTGGTAGGGTTCCAGGCTATCCCAGGCGGGGAGGCCGAGGCGGGTATCGTCGCCGGTGTAGAGGCACGCCATGTGGAAATAGGGGACGCGGCGGCGCTGCAATTCGACGCCGAGGCGCGCCATGTCCTGCCCCCAATCGATGTCGGAATCCACCAGGATGCGCTCCGGATGGGTGCCGCCGAGTTCGTTGAAATAGGCGAGGTAATCGGGGTGGGCGGCGGCGCTGGAGAGGGCGGTCCATACCAACAGGATTATGGCGGCTCGCCGGTAGCGCCGCCATAACCAGACGGTCCCGATGCCGGCCGTGAGCGCGAGCAGCGGGTAGAGCGGTAGCATGTAGCGCACACCGATATTGAGGCTGGTGGGGAGATTGATCGCCAGAATCGCGGCGGTAAGCACGGCTGGCAGGCGCATTGATTTCCACAGGGCGCGTCCCCGCTCATCCGGCGAGGCGCGCCCGAGTGCCAGGACACCGAGAACGGCGAGCAGCAGGATGGCCAAGGGCGTCTTGACGGCGAGGGCGACAGGAAAGAAATACCACCAGCCGTGGAAGCTGTGGCGGCCTAGAAGGTACGCGGTGTGTCCGGCATCGACGTGGTTGTGTACCTGCCACAGGCCGTCGAGCAGTTCCGGTGCGGGCACGGGCACGGTCTCCAGCGCGTGAAGCAGGGGTGTGGGGATTTTGGCGAAGATGCCGCCTTGCCCGGCGGCGTCGCTCGCCACGTGCTCTGTCATGGTGCCGAAGGAGAAGCTGTAGGCACCCCAGATAAGGAGGAAGGCGACGGGAATCCACGCCCAGTTGCGCTTCTGGCGCGCGCGGGGGTGGAGAACAGTTATGGCTGCGATGCCAACCGGCAGAAGCAGCAAGGCGGAAAATTTGGAGAGCAGCGCCAGCGCCAGGCCGAGGCCGAAGAAGATGGCCCGGCGCAGGCTGCCTTCTTCCAGCCATAGGGTGTAGGCGAACAGCGCCGTACAGATGCCGGCGCCGATGGCCATATCCATGGTGGCTACGCCGGCGTGCGCCAGCACCGGCGGCATGTTGGTGAACAGGAAGACGGGGGCGAGCGCTCCCCACTCGCCGAGCAGTTTCCGGCCCCACAGCCAGACGATGGTGCAGGCCAGAAGGAAGAACGGTAGGATGCCGAGGCGCGCCAGGGTGAGGGCCTTGCCATACCGCGGGGCGCTATTGAGGACGGCGTTGCCTTCCTTCCAGCGGTCGGGCAGTTTCTGCGCGCGCGCTCCGTAGAGGTAGGGACCAACGGCGATGGCGAGGCGGGCCAGGGGCGGATGGAAAGCGCCGTAATCGTACCGGCCCAGGTCCAGGTACTGCATCCCGCAGGCGATGTTGGGGGTTTCGTCGGACGTCTGCGCCACGCTTCGGTACGTGGCGGCGATGCGCGCCGCGCCGATCGAGGCCAGCAGCAGGAAGATCAGAGTTGGTTTGGTCGGCAGCACGCGATGATCCAAGGAAAGGCCTCGACAGTCCGCACCTCGGCCACCGAGCCCGAGAGGAAGGCGCGAAAGGTGCGGAAATTCCAATGTTGCACATGCTCGGGGTGATTGCCCAGATGGCGGAGGTGTTTGCCGCGCAGCACATTGCCGATGCGGAAATAAGGTTCGAAGGGCACGGACAGGACCACGCCGCGGCGGGCCACGCGCGCCAGCTCGCGCACGGCGGCCGCGGGGTCGTCGAGATGCTCCAGCACTTCCAGGCAGGTGACGGCGTCGAAACTGCGAGCGGCGAAGGGTAGCGCGAGCACCGATGCGCAGACGCGGTCAGGTGCCGGGACTTCGGCCAAAGAGGCGGCGCGGAGATCGAGGCACACGGGGCGCACGCCGGCGGGCAGCACCCCACATCGAAGCACCTCGCCCTCGCCGGAGCCGGCGTCAAGGACCGAGTGGGGATTCAGTTCGGCGAGGACGGTGCGGAGGCGGCGGAAGAATCGCCCGATGAGGAAGCTGACGACAGGGTTGCGGTCGGAGTACTTCTCCTGGCGGGTCATGTGGGAGAGACCATGGCCTTTCGTGGTCTATCATGCCTCGCCAAACCACGATGGCGATCACCCGCGGACAGTCCCCTCACCGGATTGGGCGACGGGATCGAAAAACCACCCTCGTGGCTTGGTGGGGCGGACCCCCGGGTCCGCGCGGGACGCCCTCGTCCCGCTGCAGGAAGGACGATAGCAGCATCTTGCAGGGTGCCAGCAGGCCGACGGGGGCGTCGGCCGCGGACCGGGGGGTCCGCCCCACCAAGCCAGTCAGTTCTAGCGGCAGCGCTCAGGTTTTTCATGAAATCTCGCGGGCCGAAGGCCCATCCCAACTGGATCGAAAAGCACCCTCGTGGCGCACACATGAGTGCGCGATGGGCCGAAGGCCCATCGCAACAGACGACAAAAGGCGATCGTCCGTCAAAATCTTCATCATTCGCTTGAGATGCCCCGGGCGTCATGAGGACCTCCGCTGCCGGGCGGCGGCGCGCAGGCGGAGCACGTGGCGGATGTACTG
>JANYJN010000414.1 GCA_025358475.1 Candidatus Solibacter sp. | reverse complement strand
CGCGTCACGCGCGGCTTGCCGGTGGTGACGGTGCCCGTCTTATCCAGCACGACGGTATCGATCTTGTGTGCCATCTCGAGCGCCTCGCCGCCCTTGATGAGGATGCCGCGCTGTGCCCCGCGGCCCGTGCCCACCATAATCGCCGTGGGTGTCGCCAGACCGAGCGCGCAGGGGCAGGCGATGATCAGTACCGCCACGGCATTCACCATGGCCACGGCGAAGGGCGCGAAAAACAGCCACGCGCCGAACGTCACCAACGCCAGCACCAGCACGGTCACGGTGAAGTATCCGCTGACCACGTCGGCCAAACGGGCGACGGGCGCGCGCGAGCCCTGCGCCTGCTTCACCAGTTCCACCATTTGCTGCAATAGCGTGCCGCGTCCCACTTTAGTGGCCCGGTAGTGGAAGGCGCCGGAGCGGTTGATGGTGCCCGCGAAGACGGTGGCGCCAGCGCGCTTGTCCACCGGCATGCTCTCGCCGGTGAGCAGCGATTCGTCCACCGCCGATTCGCCCTCCGTGACCTCGCCATCCACCGCAATGCGCTCGCCCGGACGCACCACGACCATGTCGCCGACGCGCACTTGTTCCACGGGCGTCTCCACTTCCACGCCGTCACAGAGAACGCGCGCCACGGGCGGCTGCAAATCCATGAGCTTGCGGATGGCCTCGCCGGCGCGGCCGCGCGCGCGCGCCTCCAGCGTGCGGCCCAGCAGGATCAGCGCAATGATGACGGCGGCGGCCTCATAGTAGACTTCGTGCCCGCCGCGCACGGTCTCCACCAGGGAATAAAGGAAGGCCGCGCCGGTGCCGAGAGAGATCAGCGAATTCATGTTGGCCGCGCCGTGGCGCAGTGCGCTCCACGCCGCCAGGTAGAACGGCGCGCCCGCGTACAAAATCACCGGCAGCGTGAGCGCCAGTTGAATCCATGGGGAGTATGGCAGGTGCAGCATGCCGTGCGACATGCCGAGGACCAGCACCGGCGCCGCGAAGCTCGCCGCCACGATGAGACGCCGCCGGTATCCCCGCTCCGCGGCGTCGGCTGGCGCTGACTTCTCCGGCACGCCGAACCCCAGCCCCTCGATCGCGCCGACGAAATCGCGCACCTGCACCATGCCCGGGTCGAACTCCACGGTGGCCGTATTAGTGGCCAGATTGACATTGGCGCGGCTCACACCCGCAGTACTCGCCAGGGTTCGCTCAATGGTCCGCGCGCAGGCGGCGCAGGTCATGCCGGATACCGGCAGGTCCACGCGCTCGGGGGCCGTCGTCTTCATGCGGGGACTTCGAAGCCGAGTTGGCGCACGGCGTTGGCCAAGGCCTCCGGGCGCACCACGTCCGGGTCGTATTCCACGGTCGCACTGGCATTGACCAGGTCCACCGTGGCCTTGGTCACGCCGGGCGTGGCCGAGAGTTTGCGCTCCACGCTACGCGAGCAATTGCCGCAAGTCATTCCGCCGACGCTGATTTTCAGGGTTTGTGCCGCCATATCTATATGATGCGCCACTGCGGCATACTGGCTCAGGGGGAATTCTTGACTTTTTCCGATCTAAAATTGGCGCGGCGGATTGAAGCCGCCGAAACGGCTAACGCGCGCGGCTGCACCGCGATTGAGCCGGAGGCCGCCACGCTGGATGTGGCCGGCGGCTGCGCCGTGTTTGTCGGTGCGGAGTCGCCGCTCAGCCACGCGGTGGGCATCGGGCTCAATGGCCCGGTCACGGAGCCGGAGATCGACCGGCTGGAGACGTTCTACCGCAGCCGTGGCGGCAAGGTCTTGATCGATCTCTGTCCACTGGCCGACTCCGCAATTCTCGCTACCCTGGGCGGCCGCGGATATCGCCTGACGGAATTCAACAACGTGCTGGTGAAACGTTTGGCCGGCGCGGAGATTGTCCTGACGCCGCGCGTGCGCCGCGCCTTACCGGACGAAACCGACCCGTGGAGCCACACGGTGGGCCGGGGTTTCTTCGAGGAGCACGAACTGACCACGGAAGAGATGGACGTGGGCCGCGCCATCTGCGCCATGCCCGGCGCCCTGTGCTATCTGGCGGTGACGGAGAGCGGAGAGTTGGCCGGCGGCGCCGCGGCGGCGGTCCATAGCGGCCTCGCCACGCTGTTTGCGGACAGCACGATCAGGCGTCACCGGGGCCGTGGCCTGCACCGCGAACTGATCGCCGCGCGGCTGAACGAAGCGCTCGCCCAGGGCTGCGA
>JANYJN010000646.1 GCA_025358475.1 Candidatus Solibacter sp. | reverse complement strand
GTTGGTCGCCGCGGAGTCTTTGGCGTAGGTATCGCGCACCCGGGCGTCCACCACCTTGTGCTTCCGATTCTGATTGTTGTCGTTCTCGCTCTTCTGGCCTACGTTATAAGGCGGGTTGCCGACAATCACGGTAATCGCGGCGTCCTTTTCGCGCGCTACGCGTTCCGTGTTTGCCGCGGTAAACAAACCGATCTGCTGCGCCTCGGCCATATCGAGCGTATCCACGAAACAAAGGCCGGGGAATGCCTCGTAATGCTTCATGCGTTCGTAGTAGGCGTGCTCGATATTGAGGCTGGCGACGTAGTAGGGCAGCAGCATCACTTCATTGGCGAAGAACCGCCGCTGGTAGGCCTCGGCGAGCGCCTTGCCCGGCATCCGCTCAATCAGGTTGACGATGAAATTGCCGGTCCCGGTGCAGGGGTCCAGGATGACGACCTCGGGCGACGCCAGCGAATAGCCGAACTCGGTTTGGAGCGCCGCCTCGACGGCGGTACACATGTAGTCCACAATCTCGCGCGGCGTGTAGACGATGCCGTGGGTATCGGCCACGTCCGGGGAGAAGCGCTGGAAGAACTGCTCATAGACTCCGTTGAGAAAATCCTGTTTCTCGGTGAAGTGGCTGAGGTTGGCGCCAGCCCGTTCGATGGCGGTGTAGTACGGGTCCAACTTCTTGAGGAACTGCTCGGTGGAAAAGCTATCGGAGGCGAGGGCTTCGATGACGTTTTGCACCTGATGGGCGATCACATTGCGAGTGGTGAACTCGGAGTTCTGGAAGAGGTTGCGCATCAGCCGCTCGGTGAGCAGATGCTGGATCAACATCTCATCGACGTGGGCGGTGGAAAGTTCCGGGTTGAGCGATGCGCGGCAAAGCGTCATGAAGACGGCGAAGGCATCGCGGAACTTCCGGTTCTTCTGGTGGGCCTCCTTGATGTGCTCGCTGAGGGACTGGGCGAGATCGGGAATGCGGCTTTTGAACTCTTCCATGGCGCGGCGGAACTCGCGCTCGTCGGATTCGTCGTGGGAGAAGAAGCGGTTCATCAGAGCCGCTACCTTCAAGGGTTCGGCGAGAGCGAATTCGCCGGCTTCGCCGCGGTCCTGATAGAGGACGGCGATTTGGGTGTCCTCAAAGATGGTATTGCGGGCGGGGTATCCGGCCTTGAGTTTCTTCTGGATTTCTGCGGCGAGATTGTCGGCGGTATCCTTGGCCTCCCACCAGCCGCGGGCCAGGCGGAACTCGTCGCGGACGGTGCCATCGGGGACCACGCGCTTGCCGCCGGAGTAGGTGGAGAGTTCGGTCACCAGGGTCCAACCGCGCCTTTTAGCGGCCTTATCGAGCAAGTTCTGAAAAGGTCCCTTGAGGCCCAATTCGTGAGTCACTGACTGACTCTTGAGATGCTCTAGATCCTTGAGGTAAGTCTTGATCAGCGGGTCGTTGGGGGCGAGCTCAAGCATCTGGCATCTGCATGGTATCAGGCGGCGCTGCGCCTAAGGAACCACACAATAATAACTTCAGATCGGCTGCTTCGGTTATGTGGCGCCGGCACTCGTGCCGGCCGCGTCCCGACTCATCGGGACACTTGGCGGGCGTGCTCCAAAGGGCGTCCCGAAGAGTCGGGACGCGGCAGACTGAGAGTCTGCGCCACGTTCTAAGAGCGCGACAGCCGGCTCGACAGGATCGAAAAAGCGCCCTCCTGGCGGAGCAGGCCGACGGGGGCGCCGGCCGCGGACCAGGGGGTCCGCCCCACCAATCCCCCAGTTCAGTCCCACCTCTGGCACCAGTTCGTTATAGTGAGTTGAAGCGTTCTTTCCGCATGGGCCGCATACGCATTCTCCCCGACCAGGTTGCCAACCAGATCGCCGCCGGCGAAGTGGTGGAGCGCCCCGCCTCGGTGGTCAAGGAACTGCTGGAAAATTCGCTCGATGCCGGCGCTACAGATCTGCGCGTGGAGGTGGAAGCCGGCGGGCGCCGCCTGATCCGCGTCGTGGACGATGGCTGCGGCATGTTGCGCGACGACGCGCTGCTCGCCTTCGAACGCCACGCCACCAGCAAACTGCGCAGCGTCAAGGACCTGCTCTCCATCTCCACGCTGGGTTTTCGCGGCGAGGCGCTGCCTTCCATCGCCTCCGTCTCGCGCCTGCTGCTGGAGACGCGATCCCTGGAGGAGACCACCGGCACGCGCATCGAAATCTCCGGCGGCAAGATACTGCGCTGCGAGGAAGCGGCGCTCGGCGGCGGCACCGCGATCACGGTTCGCGATCTGTTCCACAACGTCCCGGCGCGCCGCAAATTCCTGCGCACCGAGCCCACCGAACTGGCGCACATCGCGTCGCTAGTGACGCACTACAGCCTGGCGCATCCCGATAAGAGTTTTCGCCTCAGCACCGGTCCCAACGAACTGCTCGGCGTCACGCCCGTCTCCACCATGAAGGAACGCGTCTACCAGGTTTTTGGCAGCCGGGTTCTGGACGAGCTGGTGGAGATTGGCGTGCGCGAGCGCGATCTGTTCATGCCGCCGCCCAGCGTGCCGCCCTCGCAGGCCATTGCGGAGTATCGCAGCACGGAGCCCGAAGACCCGCCCATGCGCCGCTTTCGGCTCAACGGCTTCTTCTCGCGCCCGCAGGTGCAGAAGTCCAATCGCAATTCGATCTACGTCTTCGTCAACGGCCGGCTGATTCGCGACCGCCTAGTGCTGCACGCGCTCTCCTCGGCTTATTACAACCTGATGCCGCCCTCGGCGTACCCGTTCGCGCTGCTCTTCCTGGAATGCGACGCCGAAGAGGTGGACGTCAACGTGCATCCTTCGAAGACCGAGGTCCGCTTCCGCCACGGCACCTTCGTCCACGATTTCGTGCGCGACACCATACGCGAGCGGCTGATGGAGAGCCGCCCGTCGAACACGTTCTCACCCGCGCCCTTGCCGGCGCCGCCCGCGCAGCCGGGGGTCGGCCTGCCG
>JANYJN010000643.1 GCA_025358475.1 Candidatus Solibacter sp. | reverse complement strand
TGCGCCGATGCGCCGGGCATCTGAACGAAGACATCAATCATCGGTACGATGATCTGAGGCTCTTCCTCGCGCGGCAGTTTCCACACGGCAAACGCCCCGATCAGCAGCGCGCCGCATATCAATAGAGGCGTCAGTTTGGAGGAGATCCACGCCTGCGCGAAACGCCCCGCCGGACCCAGGTGGCGCGGTGCGCTCATTGCCGGACCTCTATCCTGGCGCCGTCCTGCAATCCTACGGGCACGGGCAGCACCACCTTTTCTCCCGCATTCAGACCGGACAGAATTTCCACCGCATTACCGGTGCGCCGTCCCGTGGTGACCAGCCGCGTGTGCGCCAGGCCATCCTCCACCACGAATACCGACTGTAACTGCCCCCGCTCCATCAGGGCCGTAAGCGGGATAGCCACTACCTTTTGCACACCGAGTGGGAAGATGGCCCGCCCAAACATACCCGTGCGTAACTGCGTCGTCGCGGGAAGATCCAGCTTCACGATATAGGTGCGCGACGCGGCATCCACCGAAGGAACGATCTCGGAGACGCGCGCGTTCAGTTTACGGTCTGCCGCTTCGATCACCACTCCCACCGCCTGACCCACTCGCACTGAGGCCAGTCTCGATTCGTCCACCGACGCTTCCAGGCGATAGAGTCCATCCTTCTCAATAGTGAGCAGTGGCGCGCCCGGCGTCGCCAGATTGCCCGGCTCTACCGTCCTGGTAATCACCACCCCGGAAAACGGCGCGGCCAGCTTGGCGTAATCGCGCATGATTCCGGCGGCCCGAACTTCCTGCTCCACCACCGCCATTTTGGAATTCACTTGCGCGCGCCGGGAGCGCACCATGTCGTAATTTGCCTGGGACGCCTTGAGCCGTGCCGAGGCTTCATCCAACTCCTGTTTGGAAATCGATTTCTTGGCCGCCAGTTCTTCCATGCGCTTAAAGGTGGTTTGCGCCAAATCCAGATTGGCTTTGGCGGCGGCCGTGGCATTCTCCAGTTCCGGGATGGCGCTCTGCACCTCGGCCCCCCCGGCTTCGGCGCGCCGCAGGCTCACGTCCAGGTCCCGCGCATCTAGCGTAATCAACGCCTGCCCTTGGCGGACACGGTCGCCTACTTGCACGCTCACCTGCTGCACGTAGCCCGTCACTTTGCTCGAAATGGTAGCCGTGGTGCGCGCGCGCACCGTGCCGGTGGCTTCGTAGCTCGTCGGCCAGTCTTGCGTATCGACCGCCGCTACCCGCACCCCGACCGGGGGCGCTGGCGGTTGCGCGTCGCGTCGCGCCGGTTCACTTCCGCAGGATGTCAGCAGAAGAATGGGGATGGGCAGAAAAAGGAAATATGGCTTCATTAGTTCAGAACCTCCGAATCCGCATTGAGACGTCCCGCGGCAAGTTCCAGCATGGTGGCGGCAATCCGCTGATCGTGAATTGCGGCCAGGTATCGAGTACGGCTTTCCAACACGGCGGTCTCCGTGCGCAAAAGGTCGGTCACGTTGTTCATCCCCGCTTCGTAGCGGTTCTGCGTGATGCGCAGGCTTTCCTCGGCTTGCGTAATGGCCGCGCTGGCCACCTGAATGCGCTGCTGGGCTGCCTGCAAGCCGGCGTAGACGCGCCGCACTTGCAGCCGGATGGCCGAATCGGTTCGCTGCTCTTCGAATTCGGCGCGCTTCACCAACTGCCCGGTTTCCGCGATCCGAGCCTTGTCCGCCCCTCCGTTGAACAGATTCCAGCGGAGCGAGACGGCGGCCAGCCAGTTGGCTCCGCCGCGATCCACAAAGCGTTGCCGGTCCGCTTCGAACGCGCCTCGAAAGCTGACTTGCGGCAGCATGGCGCTGCGTGCGCCGTCCGCCTGGGTCTGTGCCAGGCTGGTGGCCAGATGGGTCTGACGGGCTTCGGGGCGCCCCGTGGAAGCGGCTCCCTCTAGACCATCCAGCACAAGTTCGGGAAGGACGAGCGCCTCTAGCGGCGTGGTCAGCATATGGGGCGTGTCCAGCGGCAGTCCGAGCGCGTCGTTGAGCGCCGCCTTGGCGACATCCACATCCGCGGCCCGATCAATCCGCTGTTCCGTCACCGCGGCCAAATGTACGCGGATGGAAAGCACATCGACGTCGGTGGACATGCCCGCGGCGCGGACCGCATCGGCACGTTTCAAATCGGCTTCGGCGGAGCGCACGGCCTGCTCGGCGGCTTTCAGAGTTTCCGCCGCCAGGACAGCGCCGTAATAGGCGCGCGCAGCTCCGGAAATGACATTCATCTGTACCAGCCGCTGTTCTTCGCCAGTCATCTTTTGCGCCAGTTCGGCCGATTTCACCGCATTGCGAGTTTGGCCGGCATCATAGATGGGCTGATCTACCGTGACTTGGGATTGAAAGTTGTTGAGAAAATCCGGCCGGTTCAAGGCGCCGATGGCGAAGTTTTCGACACCGAACTGGTGTTGGGTGAGCAGCGAACTGAAGACGAAGACCGGGTTGTTACTGCGCGCGAAGGACTCGGCGTAGTTGATTTTTGGAAGCATCCCTCCGCGGGCCTGCGTGATTCGGGCCTCGGAAGCCCGCGCTCCCGCGGCCGTGCCTGCAATTGCCTTGTTCTCTCGAAGGGCGACGCGGACTGCATCCCTGAGCGAGAGTGGATCCTGTGCCCAAAGGGGAACGGCGAGTAGAAATACCAAACTGGTTCGCATAAACATAAATCGGATCTGAATTGCGCTTCTGCTGGGAAAGATGCAGATCCCCGTGAAAAGGTGACACGGCAGCCCACACCAGAATCGCTCTCTTGACCAATGTCACTTTTGGTGGCTGGTTGCATCTTTCATTGTGGAAGCTCTTATGCAAGTCACAATTCAGCACCTCGGAGACGTGAAATTCGAAGCCAGTGCGCGGGGTCACCGCGTGGTCTGCGACCAACCGGCCGACAATGGCGGATCGGACAGCGGCATGACGCCGCCCGAATACCTACTGGTTTCCTTAGGGACCTGCGCCGGGTTCTACGCCGCTCAATATATGAAGGCAAGGTCTTTGCCCCACCAGAGCCTCGAAGTGAAAGTCAGCGCCGAAAAGGCCACCCAACCGGCCCGGCTGGGACAGTTTCGGATCGAGGTCGTCGTTCCCGGACTGGACCCGCAACATCAGGCCGGCGTCCTGCGGGCGGTCAAGGCTTGTCTCATCCACAACACCATGATCCACTCCCCCGTGATCGAAACCGTAGTAAGCACGCCCGCTGCGGCGTTCGCCGCCTAAGGATTTACGGCCGGCCGGCTTTTTCAGCATGGAACACCATCCGGAGAGTTGCCAAGACGTCCTCGCCCTGCTTTCGGACTATGTGGATTTCGAACTGCCCCGCGCCGCCTGCGGAGAGGTCGAAAGGCATCTGGCCGGTTGTCCAGCCTGTCTCGAATTCGTAGCGAGCCTTCGTGATACGATCGCCATGTGCCGCGCATACGCGCCCGGCGCCTTGCCGGGCCCCTTGACTGTTTGCGCGCGAAGCCAACTGGAGAGCGCGTGGCGAAAGATGCTCGCGGCCCGCGAACACCCGGCCACAAAGTGAGCCGGCCGCCACCCGCCCCTTCCGCCCTTCCTGACAGCGAACGCATTTCCCTGGTTCGCCTTCTCGCGGCCTTCCTCAAAATCGGCAGCATCGGATTCGGCGGCGGGATGGCGGTGATTGCGTTGATGGAGCGGGAGTTCGTCCAGAAGCGCAAACTGCTCTCCGCGGAGGAGTTCTTGCACGGTGTGGGCCTGGGGCAGATTCTTGGGTCGTTTGCGGTGAATGCAGCCTTCTTTATCGGCTACAGGCTATTTGGAGCCGTGGGGGGCATTCTTTCGGCAAGCGCCTTTCTGGTGCCGTCATTGGCGCTGGTAACGGCCCTTTCGCACTTCTACTTCCGGTATCATTCGATTCCAGCGTTACAGGGAGCCGTCCTCGGTTTGGGACCGGTTGTGATTGCCCTGATCCTGGATGCGGCGTGGGTGCTTGGACGGCCGGTTCTGCGCTCGCCGGTTGCCGTCTGTATCGCCGTGGGAGCCCTTGCGGCCGGGGCGTTGAAGGCCAATACCGTGTGGGTCATCTTAGCTGCCGGAACGGTGGGGCTCCTGTTACCGCATGCCCGCCGGCCCCGTCCCGGTACACCATCTGGTCCGTCCGCCCGTACCCTGGCGGCGATTGCCATCCCGGCGGCCATCGGGCCATTGTCATTGCTCGCTACCACCGCGATGACCTTCCTGAAGATGGGCCTGGTTTTCTTCGGAGGCGGCTTCGCCCTCGTGCCGGTCCTGCATCATCGGCTGGTGACGGAGCTCCGTTGGTTAAACCCTCGGGAGTTTCTGGACGGTGTCGCCATCAGCAACCTGACTCCGGGCCCCATCGCCGTGCTGGCGACCTTCGCCGGATACCACGTGGCAGGCGTTGCCGGCGCGCTGGTTGCAACCGCGGCGCTGATGGCTCCGGCGATGGGCCTCATGTGGGTGATGAGCGGGCAATATCAGCGCTATCGCGGCGATCCCCGTGCGGAGCGGTTTCTGGCGGGAGTGAATCCGGCTGTGACCGGACTGATCTTGAGTGCGGCAGTGCTGCTGGAGGGCAGCGCCATCGGTTCCTGGCGTGGGTGGATTCTCTGCGGAGCATCCCTGCTCCTGCTTCGGAAATTCCGCTGGCACCCCGCCTTCGTGCTCGCCATCGGATCCGTCGCGGGTTATGCCGGAATGCTGCCGTAGAGATAGGGAAGAAGAACGCCGGGCACGCCCGGCATCGGTGACCGCTTCTACCTCGTCCTCTTCTCCTCCACGTTCGTCTTCCCGTTTGCCCCGGTCTCCGTAGTCGGATTGCTGCCCGACGGGCTCCCGCCAGAACTGGCTGGCTTGGTGGGGCGGACCCCCCGGTCCGCGGCCGACGCGCCCGTCGGCCTGCTGGCACCCTGCAAGATGCTGATATCGTTGCCGCGGCAGCGGGACGAGGGCGTCCCGCGCGGACCAGGGGGTCCGCCCCACCAAGCCACGAGTGATTTTTCGAACATGTCGCCGCTCACTGCAACTGGCAGGAAGCTGTCTTGGACGTGCCAATCGCGTTGGACAGCTTCACCGTAGCCGACACCACCTTCGAGGCATCCACCTGGGTTGCGATGGGCTGCGTATAGCGGAACAATCCGCCGGAGGCCGCGGCTGGCGGGCTGCCGAACCAGCCGCCAAACAGCACAGCCGCGCCGGCCCCGAGGTCGGCAATTCCCTGGCTCCCGGACGCGGTTTGCAGCTCGAAGCTCGCCTGAGTGACTGCCCGCGTGTTGGTGAATCCCTCAACCACGGCCACAATACCCGCGGACGTTCTGGTGCACGTGAACAGCGAAATGACTGGCTCCGCCGGCGCAATCTGTATCTGCTGAGCCACCACGTCCGGAAGCGTCCTCACACTCTGGCCGCTGGCGGCAAAAGCCGGCATGATGGTGATCAGCCCGGCTACCGTGCCGCTCTTCATCGCCACCTGAAGCTTCGGTTGCGTTCCGGCTGGGATGGAGAAGGCAATGACGCGGCTGCCGTTCTGGAATTGGATCGCCGGATCGTCCGGCAAGTCTCCGTTGGCCGCGAAGGTCAGCGTCAGCGTCCCCTGGAGCGCGGCCGGATAAGCCGAGTTCAGAGTAAGCGTCACAGGCTGGTCCTGCCCGGATGGCACCGCCGGCGGCACCCCGAGCGACATGCCCACAAGAGGCGGCAGCGCCAGCGCAACCGAAATCCCTGGCGACGTCAGGCCGCCTGGATTGGTGACCCGGATCTGGCCCGATCCCGGCACGCCAAGCACGGTGGCGGGCAAGTGAACCACCGCCTGGTCGGGCCCACAGGAGTCAGGCACCACGCTGACCGGGCCGGCCGATGGCGGGGTGAACACTACCACGCAGCCCGGTTGAAATCCGCTGCCGGATAGCGTGATGCTGACCGGCACGGTTCCCACCGTCACCGCTGCCGGACTGATCGAGGTGAGCGTGGGAGGCGGTGCCGGGTTGATGCGGATCATCGCCGCGTTCGAAAATGTGCTGCCGCCGGCCCATACGTCGATCAGCGCCGTGCCCGCGGAGGCAATCAACGCCGCCGGCACCACGGCCGTCAACTGGGTCGAGCTGAGCAGCGCGGTGGTCAGGGGATGCGCGTTCCACCGCAGCGTCGCTCCCCCGAAAAAGCCCGACCCCGTCACTGTCAGCGTGAACGGCGCGCTTCGCGCGGTTACCGGATTCGGGGCCAAGGCCGTGATTTCTGGCGTAGCGTTCACCGTCAGGGTCACGCCGTTCGACATTGGGAGTCCGGGCCGCGAAGCCGATACCCCGAACACGCCCGCTGTCCTGATTAAAGCGGATGGAATAGTCACCAGGATATCGCCCGCGTCCAGCAGAACCGACGGCAAATCCGATGTACTCACGTGCACGGTGGTTCCGCTGACGAACCCGGCCCCGGATATCGCCAGGGTGAATGAGGGACCACCCACCAGCACCGTGGCGGGGCTGAGTTTGTCGATGCGGAACGCCGGCCCCACGGTAAAGACGAGCGAGTTGGAAACCGTCGCCGCGGGACTGCTCACGCTCACCGGGATGCTCCCCTCTTTCGCCACCAGATCCGCCGAAACGCCCGCCGTGACCTGGGTGGGGGTAACGGAGCTGGCTTTAAGAACGGTATTGCCGAAATTCACGGTCGTGCCTGGCACGAAACCGCTGCCGGCGATGGCCAGCGTAAAGCCGGCATCTCCCACGCTCGCGCGGGCCGGAGAGAGCGAGCCCATCGCAAACCGCTCGATGGCCAGCGAAAGACTGTTGGATGGCGCGCCATCCGGCGTGGCGACGGTGATTGCCGCCGGGCCCGCCGCCGCAATCAGGGACGGCGGGACCTGCGCCGTCAATCCGGCGGCGCTGACGTAGGTCGTGAAAAGCGCCGCGCCGTTCCAGTGAATCGTGCAGATGCTGGTGAAATTCGAACCCTTCACCGCCAGAGTGAAACCGGGCGATCCAGCCTGCACGCCGTTCACACTCAGCGACGAGATCTGCGGCGTTTGGGTCAGCGTCAAACTCACCGCAACCTTCAGCACCTTGCCGCTGATCGTATTCGTCACGGTCAGTGTGTCCTTGTACGTCCCGGCCGCCATTCCTTTGAGGTCTACCGCTATGGGCTGCAACCGGTAGGTGACGCCCTGTGCGGGAAAGGGCTGGTAATGAATCGTGCCACCAGAGGAAATCGCGTAGCCCGTCGGTTCGCCGTCGGAACTGAGTTGCAGGAATTGCGCCGGCGGATTCTGGCCGCCGGCCGTCCCGCTGTATGACAGAGTCGTCGGGGAGACCGACAAAATCGGCGGCACGAATGGCGTAGGAGCCGGAGCGGGCGTCGGATTTGGATTCGGTTTTGGATTAGGATTTGGGTTCGGGTTCGGGATTGGATTTGGAGTTGGGTTTGGCTTTGGCGCCGCCAACGTATAGGTGAAAAGATTCTGCGCCTTTGCCGTCCCGTCGAAAACCGGGATCGCATTGGCCGGCGGCGTGGCGTGCCCGCCGCTCGGCGCGTACATCATCTGAATGGAGGTGGCGGCGGGCGCTGCGCTGCTGGCCGGATTGGAAAGATAGACACCGAATTCGTACAGGCCCGTTCCCAAGCTCGCGGGAAGCAGCACTTCCCAGACCGCGATGGCCTTGCCGCCGGTCACGGTTAATTGCGCCGTGGTGCCCGAAGTGGCGGTAGCCGCGAACGCTCCGTCGCCTGCGGGACCGGCGTCGATCAGGCGTGCCGTCGCACCGGTTCCGCCCGTACTGCTGTTGTAGACATCGACATATACGTTGAACCCCGCGGGGACGTTGTTGATCACCGCCATATAGCGGGTCCCGGAATCGGCCAGTCCCGCGGTGGCGAGGTTCCCCCGGGCTCCATACGCTCCAAAGCTCGAGTTGTAGAAACCGGTCTCCGTGCCGTACGTGACTCCGGGCAGGTTCTGATCCACCGGCGGCGGGGACGTATCGGCATCGATAAAGGCCGCCACCGTGCGCGCCTTGTCGGCTTCAGGAAATCCCCCCGCGAAGTGCAGAGTCGCCACACGTGCCATGCTCGCAGCGGTCGCCACGCTCACGGTCACGCCGCTCGGGGAATTCGCCCCGTTGCCGGCATCGCGAACCGCCGCGGTCAGCGAGGGTGATACGGTACCCAGGGTCAAGGCGCCGCTAGCCACCGGAATCGTCGCGCTTGTGCCTGCTGTACCTGTGATGGTGATGCCTGTGGTTCCTAATTCCGTAGCGCCCCCGGTCAGGGATGTCGCGTCCAGCCTGAGATTGGTGAAACGAAAGACGCGGTACTGGTCCGTCCCGGGCGGATCGAACGGTATGGATTTCCACAGCAGCGTCGTCCCCGCGCCCCGCATGCCTTGAAAGACGTTCCGGTTAGTGGCCGGGTCTCCGCCATAGTAGCCGGTGCCCGTTGCGTTCCCTACACTCTGGCACACGCCGGCCGGTTGTTCGCACGGAAACTGCGAGCCGGCAAGTGGCTCGTCCATCAGCAACAGCGCTTCCGAAGACTGGCCATCGGTCCCGATGATCCGCGAGCTGACCTTGGCGTTAAACGTCAGCGTCATATCGAATGCCGGGATGGCGGCGCCCGAGCTCACCGGGGTTCCGCCGGTGCACAGGACCAGGAGGTCGCTCACCAGTTCGGCAACACCCTCCGCGCGCGCCGTGGGAGTGGACTGGTTCAAGGCGACGCACGTGAGCGCGCCCTGAGCGTCTGCCACACGGCAGTCCACCGCGCACCCAAGAAGAACCACAAACAGCCAGTAACGGTTCATAGATTCCCCCCGGCGGGCATGGCTACGAACAGGATCCGCTGTGCGGCGGCGTCACCATCCACTACCCAAAGCGGACCCGCTCCCAGTTCGTTCAGCCGGAAGACGGCTTTCCCGCGCAACCTCCACATCCCAGCCGGCTGGCAGGAACACTGGAGCAGCGTCTGCGTGGACGCCGCCAGATCGCGCACCGCCACCTGGCCCGATTGCATGCCAATGAAGACCCGCGCTCCATCGCCCGAAGCCGCGGCTCCCACTATGTTGGTCACGCCGTCGCGCTGATCGGTAAGCAACTGAAGTCCCTGGCGGCTCTGATACAGATAGACCGCGGTTTGCGTCGCCATCAAAAGGCTCGTGCTGCCGGGCACGAATTCCACCGAAGGGAACCGGCGGTCGCTTAACAGGGCCTGTCCCGCGCCATCCGGCGAGTAGGAGAAGACCGTTGCCTGGTTCGCGGCCAGGCTGACCACCGCCGCCAGGCTGGCTCCATCGTCGCTCACGGCCAGCGCCGAGGGCGCCCCGTCCAGGGTGACCTCCCTTTTGATCTGTGGAGCGTCGGGCAGCCCCGTCAGAATCGAGGCCTTTCCCGTGTCGCCGAAATACACGGCCGCGGCCGTGCCGAGCGGGCTCACGGCCGCCAACTGGGCGCCGGCCCGAACGCCAGTCAACGGTTGCCGTCCCGACTGCGATACCAGCAGGGCGGCTCCCGTGCCATCCTCCAGAGCCAGCGCATACGCCTGCCCGGATGAAATCGCCACCGCGGCGAGAGGCGTCCCATCCAGCGTTCCGCCCAATTGCGAGGCGGCTGGAATACCCATCAGCGTGCGGACCTTTTGCGTCCCCGCATCAAACACCAATCCCAGAACTGGCGCGGTTACGGTGTTTGAGTTGCTTTGCGCCGCCGCGCTCCCGGCCAGCAGCAGGGCGCACAGCACGATTCTCCCGCGCACCGGCCCCTTACTGTTTGCGGCGCGCGCACTGCTGGATTCAAGATTGTACTGCCTTAGCATAATGTTCCCCCAGGGCATTGCTTTGCCTGGATCTCCCAGGCGATGACACCTGAGGTTGCAGCATCCGCCCTCCCGCCTCCGCTGAAGAGGCGCAGACTCGCCCGCACCGTCGGCACGCCTGCGGAATGCGCCGCAGTGGCGATCGCTGTCAAGTCGAGACGCTCTATTTTCATCCCTTCCCCTTCGCGTATCCGCGGTGCGGTCAGTTCACCGGGACTGGAACCGAATCCGGCCTCCGGCGGAATAGACAATCGCCGCCGGCGGCACACCGCGGCTCTTCCGCTCCTATCATCCCCAGCAAGAGGTCCACTCCTCTTTGCGCGATGAACTCAAAAGTGACGCCATCTCCCCTCTCCGAAGTCCATCCCTCCTCAACCAGGGTGTACTCTACCGCATCGTCGACGCCGGCCACCGTAGCCCGCAAAGTGCCGCGTTCCAGTTTGTGAAGTACGCCCTCCAAATGTGAACCATCGGAGTAGCGAATGATCATGAACATGTACACCCCTCAAACCCCCGCACTCAAGTACATCCACTCAGGGACTAGCTTAAATAAAAGGGACTCTGTTGGTCATTGTCGTA
>JANYJN010000641.1 GCA_025358475.1 Candidatus Solibacter sp. | reverse complement strand
ATCTGTTCCGCGAGGTGCACCGCACCGGCGCCGGCTTGGCGATGGTCAACGGGCGGATTTCGGACCGGGCCCTGCCCAGCTATCTGCGGCTGCGGCGCGTGTTTCCGGTGGTGCTGGCGGCGGTGGATACCGTTCTGGCGCAGACGGAGGAGATGCGGCAGCGCTTCCTCGCGCTGGGGGCGCAGCGGGTCGCGCTGGGCGGCAATTTGAAGTACGATTTCACGGCGCGGGCGGCCGATGCCGAATCGCCGGTGGTGCAACTGATCGAACGCGCGCGGCCCGCGAAGGTCTGGATCGCGGCCAGTACCATGGCCGACGAACAAGTGGACGAAGACGACGCGGTGATCGCGGCGTGGCGCCAGATGCGCGGCGTTTTCCTGATGCTGGTGCCCCGCAAACCGGAGCGGTTCGATGTGGTGGCGGCCAAGCTGGACGCGGCGGGGATCGCGTATGTCCGGCGGTCCCGGCTTGACGAAGACGGGGGCGGCGCGGCCCCACCCGGCGTCTTGCTGCTGGATTCCATCGGCGAACTCGGCGGACTGTTTGGATTGGCCGATTGCGTCTTCATGGGGGGAACGCTGGCGGCGCGAGGCGGACACAATATTCTGGAGCCGGCGCTGTTCGGGAAAGCCGTGATCGTGGGGCCGCACATGGAGAATTTCGCGAGCGTCGCGGAGGAGTTTCGCGCCGCCCGCGCGGTGGTGGAGGTGGGCGGCCCCCAGGACCTCGCTCTCGCCGTGGAACGGGTGCTGGCGGACGATGGCGGGGTCGGGGCGCGGGCGCGCGAGTGCGCGGAGGCGCGCCGCGGGGCTACGGCGCGCGCCGTGGCGGCCATGCGCGAAGTCTATCGCGTGCCGCGGTACCGTCCGGCCATGCCCTGGTATCTCGTGGCATGGGCCCTGGCGCGGGTGTGGCGCCGGGAGAGCAGGCGGCGTCAGGCGAAGTACTATTCCTGGCGGCGCCAACTGGACGTGCCGGTAATCAGCGTCGGCAATCTGACTATGGGTGGAACCGGGAAGACACCCTGCGTGCTGCGCCTGGCGGAGTTGTTGCGGGAGCGCGGCCGGAGCCCCGGGATTTTGACGCGCGGCTACGGCCGGACGTCCCCTACGCCCGTCCTGGCCCTGCCGTTGGGCGCGGCCGTGCGTACCGAGGAATCGGGCGACGAGCCGCAGATTTTCCTGCGGGCGCGCGTGGCGCCGGTCGGCATCGGAGCCGACCGCTACCTCACCGGCACGTTGCTGCGCGAGAAGTTCGGCGCGGACGTCATGTTGTTGGACGATGGGTTCCAGCATGTGAAGCTGGCGCGGAATTTCGATGTGGTGCTGCTGGACGCCCTGAATCCCTTTGGCGGCGGCGAAGTCTTCCCGGTGGGGCGGTTGCGGGAGCCCATGGAGGGGTTGGCCCGCGCGGACGCCATTGTGATTACGCGCTCCGAGGCGAGCGATCTGGGGCCGGCCATCCAGCGCGCGGTGCGGCATTGGAATCCGCGGGCGCCCGTCTTTCGGGCGCGCATCCAGCCCGAGTGGTGGGTGGAGCATCGGACGGGGAAGTATCTCCGCCCGGAGGATCTGAAACTGGAGCGGGTGGGTGTGTTCTGCGGCTTGGGAAATCCGCGCAGCTTCTACCGCACGCTCGACGCTCTGGGCATGCGGTATGTGGACTGCGTGGAGTTCCGGGACCATCATCGCTACCGGTCGAATGAGTTGACGCGGATGGCGGAACATTTCCGGCGCCTGGGCGCGGTGGCTCTGGTGACGACGGAGAAAGACGCCGTCAATCTGTGCCAGGACGCCGACGAACTGCTGGCCCCGCTGCCTCTCAATTGGCTAAAGATTGGCATGCGCATTGAGGGCGAGCCGGAACTGCTGGCCGAGATCGAGCGCCGCATCGCTCCTTAAGAAAAACACAGGCGAAACCGCCTGCGCCACCACCGGAAAGTCGTTCGCCTGCACAGGTGGGGCAGGCTTCAGCCTGCCAACGTCCGCTGGCGGGCGCATTTTTCCTTGGCTCCCGACCCAGAGGTACACGGTCGCGGCTCTGATTATTTTTCCATGCCACAATAGGGCTTGCATGGTCGAATTCATCTGCAATGTGTGCGGATCGCGCAACAATATCGCCGAGTTCGCCACCGAACCGGCAAGTTGCGCTTGCGGATCGAACGTGCGGACGCGTGCATTGATTCACTTGCTCTCCATGGAGCTGTTTGGCCGCAGCATGATGCTTGCGGACTTCCCCAGGCTGAAATCGATTCGCGCTCTGGGCATGTCGGATAAGCCGTGCTACGCGTCCATACTGCAGGAGAAGTTCGATTACCAA
>JANYJN010000632.1 GCA_025358475.1 Candidatus Solibacter sp. | reverse complement strand
TAGTGTGCCGTTTGTAGTCCGCAGTAAGACCGTGGAGCCCAGCGATGCCCTGATCGTGCGAAATTTTCAATTCTTCCGGGGAGAGGAAGACCCGCAACCGATGCAGAAGGCCGTGTACAAAAGCGGCGATGCGGTATGGACTAAGTTCGACGTCATTGGGTTCAAATATGGGGACCAGAATCGCATCGACGTGAGTTACCTTCCCAGCGTGATCTCTCCCAGCGGGAAGGTGCTGTGGAGGCAGGACAAGCCAGAGGTGGAGCAGAGCGAGAGCTTCTACCCCAAGCGCTACATGGCGGCTTCGATGGGGTTTACCCTGCTGGCGAATACCAAACCGGGCGAGTATACAATCGCGGTAACTATCACCGATGCGGTGGGGAAGCAGACTTACAACACGAAACAGGCGTTTACGGTGGAATAAGTTCTGGCGCGCGTTACCGCCGCTAATCCTGGTGACGCTAGGGCGCGCGCAGCAGCCCAAACCGGCCCGGCCCACGGGCAGCGGCGAGGTCCCCTCGATTCTGCCCTCTACCCGGGAATAGGCCAGGCAGCAGGGCTACACGGGCGCGCGCTCGCCCCAAAATGGCTTTCCGCCATTCGTGTGACTTCGGTCACCGTCCCTCCAAGCACACAGCTGTTAACCTCTTCGCTTGGCGAATAGGCCACGAAGAGGACTTTTACATGAAGAAGTTGTGGATTGGTTTTGCGGTCGTCCTGATTCTATCTTTCAGCGTACTGGGATGGGTCGGGACCCGGATTTATCAGAAGATGCCGCCGATTCCGGACAAGGTGATTGCGCTTGATGGAACCGTGGTGGTCCCGAGCGGCGATATCGGCCGCGGTCAGAATGTCTGGCAATCCCTGGGAGGGATGGAGGTGGGGTCGATCTGGGGACACGGCAGTTACCTGGCGCCTGACTGGACCGCCGACTGGCTGCACCGCGAAGCCACGTTCGTGCTGAACGAGTGGGCATCGCGGGATTTCGGCAAACCGTACGAACAACTGCCTGCCGAGGACATGGCCAAATTGCGCGGCCGGCTGGAAGGAATATACCGCCCCAACACTTACGACGCGGCCACGGGCATCATCCGTATCGATCCCGCTCGCGGGCGCGCCTTTGAGGCCTGCCTCCAATACTATTCGGACGTTTTTATAAATGGGCACGCCGCGTATGCGATTCCCGCGGGAAGCGTCAGTTCGCCGGAACGGATGCGGCAATTTGCGGCGTTCATGTTCTGGACCTCGTGGTCCGCCTCTACCGAACGGCCCGGCGACGCGATCACCTACACCAACAACTGGCCGCATGAGCCGCTGGTCGGCAACCGCCCCACAGGCGAGAGCGTGATGTGGACCGGCGTCAGCATCATCATGCTGCTGGCGGGAATCTGCGGCATGAGTTGGTGGTACGCATCGCAAAAGCGGGAAGTGGAACATGGCGAACTGCCCACCGCGGACCCCCTTGGCAAGTGGGTGGCCACACCGTCGCAGCGCGCCACCGTCAAGTATTTCTGGGTGGTGTCCCTGCTCATCCTGGTCCAGATTATCGTCGGCATGGTCACGGCACACTATGGCGTGGAAGGCGACGGCTTCTATGGCATCAAGATCGCCAAATGGCTTCCGTACAGCGTGACGCGAACCTGGCACGTGCAGTTGGGGATCTTTTGGATCGCCACCGCGTGGCTGGCCGCAGGCCTCTTCATCGGCCCCCTGGTAAGCGGGTACGAGCCCAAATATCAGCGGCTCGGGGTGAATGTGCTCTTCGGCGCGCTGCTCCTGGTGGTGGCCGGTTCCATGACCGGGCAGTGGCTCAGCATCATGAACCGGCTCAGCGATTCCAACGCGTTTCTGTGGGGGCATCAAGGCTACGAATACGTGGATCTGGGGCGCGTATGGCAGATTCTGCTTTTCATAGGACTGCTGCTCTGGTTCACCCTGGTGGTCCGCGCCATTCGTCCGGCGCTGAAGACGGCCGGCGACCAACGTCAACTGCTGTGGCTCTTTGTGCTGTCCGCCGGGGCCATCGGCCTCTTTTATGGCGCCGGATTGACGTGGGGACAGCATACGCATCTCTCGATTGTCGAGTACTGGCGCTGGTGGGTGGTTCACCTGTGGGTGGAAGGTTTCTTTGAGGTGTTCGCTACCACGGTGATTGCGTTCTTCTTCACACGGCTCAATCTCATTCGGCCGGACTTCGCCGCCAAGGCGGCACTGCTCTCGGCCACTATCTTCCTCTCGGGCGGGATCATCGGGACGTGTCATCACCTCTATTTCTCCGGGACGCCGATGGTGGCGTTGGCGTGGGGTTCGGTGTTCAGCGCGCTCGAAGTGGTGCCGCTGGTCTTCGTCGCCTACGCCGCGTTGGACGATCTGCGGCGTGGCAAACTTACTGTATGGGCGGCGCGCTACAGGTGGCCCATTTACTTTTTTGTCGCCGTCGCATTCTGGAACATGGTGGGCGCCGGGCTGTTCGGTTTCATGATCAACCCGCCTATCGCGCTCTACTTCATGCAGGGGCTCAACACCACGCCGCTGCACGGCCACGCCGCGCTGTTTGGCGTCTACGGTATGCTGGGCATCGGGCTCATGCTGGTTTGCCTGCGCGCCATGGGGCCGCTGGTCGTCTGGAAAGAAAGCTGGCTCAAGTTCGCTTTCTGGGCAATGAACGTGGGACTGTTTGCGATGTGCGTCGGCAGCCTGTTGCCGGTGGGATTGATGCAGACGTGGGCGGCCGTGGACCAGGGTTACTGGTACGCCCGCAGCACGGAATTCCTGGGAACGCCTCTCATGCAGAATCTGCGCTGGCTGCGCGTCCCAGGCGACACCCTGTTCGCGCTCGGCGCGCTCGTCCTGGTGGCCTTCGTCTTCACCACCCCAACCGGCCAACCAAAACAGGGTGACGGCAGGCAGT
>JANYJN010000548.1 GCA_025358475.1 Candidatus Solibacter sp. | reverse complement strand
AGAGCGGCTCGGTGGACCCGGCGCGGGTCTACATCGCCGGCCGCGGCGATGCGGTCGCGGCGGTCTTCTACGCCATCTCGCGAATGCCGGATCTGTGGGTCGGGCGCCGCGCTCGGCGGTTCGCCCAAGGCGGCGATCGATAGCAACCGCATCTTCGCGGCGAATTCCACTCTCGTCCCGTTGCTCTGGCTGTCTCCAGACGAGAGCCGGCCGATGGTGGAGAAGCTGACCGGCGCCAAGCTCAACCTGGAGTGGAAACCGGCATCGGGCAGCTTCAACGCGGCGGCGCTCATCCAGTGGCTGGCGCGGCACAAACGCGACGCCTTCCCGCTCTCCATCGATTGCGAGACCACCTCGCCGACCTTCGCCCGCTGCTACTGGATTCAAGCGACGAAGTTCGATGCCAATGAGCGCAATGACGTGCTGGCTTCGACGCGCATCCCCGGCGGCACGGGCGCCGCGCTCGATCTCGGCGGCTTCGGCTTCAAGGTGGACGACCCCGCTCCCGGCGTGCTGGTGACCTCCCTGCCGGGAAAATACAGCGGGCCGCTGAAATCCGGCGACCGCCTGATCGCGCTGGATGGCAAGCCGCTCGCCAGTGCGCGCCAGTACGTGGAACTGCTGGAAAAGTTCACCGAAGAGAAGCCTGCCACGGTCACCGTGCAGCGCGGCAAGGAGCGCATCCGCGTGGAGACCCGGATCACGCTGCCGCGGCGCGACTCGGGCGTTTCAGCGCGCGTGCAGGCGCAGTATCTTCCAGCGGAGAAGGAGATTCAGATTATCAGCCGCGCCATCGCGGAGATGCGCGTGACGGTGGCCCCGGAGTGGATTCCGGCCACGCTGGTGTGGAACGGGCTGACGCTGGAGAATCTGCGGGAGGCCGGCTGTTGGACGCTCGCCGTGCAGAAGGAACTGCTGCGCGCGGAGAAGTGTAAGTGACGGAGCGCTGCGGCTGGGCGCGCGGCGGCAAATACATCGCGTATCACGACGAAGAATGGGGCGTGCCGCTGCACGACGATCGCGCCCTGTTCGAACTGCTGATTCTGGAGGGGGCGCAGGCGGGGCTCAGTTGGTCCACCATCCTAAACAAGCGCGATCGGTACCGCGAGGTTTTTGACGGCTTCGACGCGCCCAAGGTGGCCCGCTACGGCGAACAAAAAGTGGCGGAACTGCTGGGGGACGCCGGGATCGTGCGCAACCGGTTGAAGGTGAACGCCGCGGTGACCAACGCGAAAGCGTTTCTTGCGGTGCAGGAGGAATTCGGCACGTTCGACACCTACATCTGGAGTTTCGTGGGCAGGCCGCTGCAAAACGCCTGGAGCGAGTTGCAGGAACTCCCGGCGCGCACGGAGCAAAGCGACGCCATGAGTAAGGGTCTGAAGAAGCGCGGCTTCACCTTCGTCGGGACGACTATCTGTTACGCGTTCATGCAGGCGACCGGGATGGCGAACGACCACCTGACGAGTTGCTTTCGCCACGCGGAGTTGTCATGATGCGGCACGAAGTGGAGCGCCGTCTCCGGCGCGCGCCGAAGAGCGAGCAGCGCGACACGGCGTTTCGCAGGGCGATCCGGTCGATCCCGAAGGGCAAGGTCGCCACCTACGGGCAGGTGGCGGCGGCGGCCGGATATCCTTTATATCACCGGCACGTGGCGCAGCTATTACAGAAGAGCGGCGGGACGCTGCCATGGCAGCGCGTAGTGGGCTCGGGGGGCGCAATCAAGCTGAAATATGAGGCGGGGATGGAGCAGCGCACGCGCCTGGAAATGGAAGGCGTTAAGTTCCGGGGCAAACGGGTGGATATGATCGAACACCTGCACGTGTTCAAGACTTGGGAATTTGAAGAGTAATGTCGCGGAACATACGGAACACCCTGGCCTGACGGGGGCTACGGAGCATATCGTCAGGCTACTGCAAGCCTCTTCAGCTTGATGCGGTCGGCGCGAACGTGGGCAAGATCGTACTGCGCCTGTTGCACAAGCCAACTCTCAGCGCTGCCGCCGAAAACCTTCGACAGCCTGACCGCCATTTCGGGCGATATGCCGCGCTTCTCGTTCACCAGCTCAGACAGCGTCGTGCGGGTGACTCCGAGAGCGGCGGCGGCCTCCGTGATGTTCAAACCCAAAGGCTCGATGCACTGACGGAACACAAACCCTCCGGGGTGAGGCGGATTCTTCATCGGCATGGCTCAGACTCCTTTCAATGGTAGTCCACGTAATCGAGGTCAAACGCGTCGGGGTCGGCAAAGCGGAATATCACCCGCCAGTTTGCGCGAACCGTTACCGCCCAAAATCCCTTAAACTCACCTTTGAGCGGATGTAACCGAAAGCCGGGCATATCCATATCGGCCGCGCTACGGGCCGCATCGAGCCTCGCGAGAATATCGCGCAGCTTAACGGCATGTTCGGCGAGAACGCCGCGCGGGTCGTCGTCTTCATGAAGGCGCTTCAGTCCTCTGTGGCGTATCGACCGGATCATCCCGTAGCGTAACGCGTAATGTAACGCGTGTCATGACCATTTTAGCAGGGGACAGGCCGGGAGGCCTGTCCTACCTCATGTAGAACAAGCTGAGACGCGGGAGCTTCGATTTCTCCAACAGATTGCGCTCCAGGTATTGTTTTTCCAGCATGGAAAGCTGGTCGGCGGTCATCTTCCCGCGGTAGGGGCGGAGTTGGCGGTCTAACTCCTGGCGCGCTTCCAGCATCTGTTCTTCGGTCATCAGCGTGCGCGCCAGGGCCATCATCTTTTCTTCGAGTACGGTGAGGCGCTGTTCCAAGGATTCCAGATCTTTGTAGTGCACTTCGACGTCGGCGGCCAGGCGGCGGAGGGAATCGGCGATCTCGGGGTAAGGGACGGCGGCGGCGTTGCCCTCTAACCAGGCGCGCAGGTCGTCCAACGGAAAGGGCGGCGCGGTTTCGCGCTTAGGTTGCACGAGGCCGGCCATGATCTGGGCTTCGGTGAGCACGGCTTGCGCGCAGAAGGCGAGCGAGTTCACCATCTGGGTCTTGACCTTGCGGCTGCGCCACTTTTCGAAGGCCGCGTCGATGCCGCGCAGGACAGCTTCCAGCGGCACGCCGGATTCATTCCAGGTTTCGATCAGCGCCCAGTCGAGGGGGGAGAGCAGGAAGAGGCTGGTGCCGCGCGCGCGCTGGAAGTGATCTTCGATCTCGGTGAAGTAATTGAAATAGTTCACGGGGCGGGGTGGTTCCGTTCCCAGATCATTTGCAGGCCCTGAAGCGTCAGGTGCTCGTCGACCGTCTCGAGGTAGCGCGAGCCCTCGACGATCATGTGAGCCTGCCCGCCGGTGGCGATGGCCTTGGTTTCGGGGCCGAGCTTGGCGATGATGCGCTCCAGGATGCCATCGATCATGCCGATGGCGCCGAAGTAGAGGCCGCTCTGCATGCTGGCCACGGTGTTGGTACCCACCACGTCCTTGGGCGGGCGGAAATCCACCAGCGGCAGACGGGCGGTTTTGGTGAACAGGGCGGCGATGGAGATGCCGATGCCGACCGCGATGGAGCCGCCCAGGTATTCGCCGGCTTTCGAGATCACGTCGAAGTTGATGGTGGTGCCCAGATCGACGATCACGCACGGGCCGCCGTATTTCTGGAAGCCGGCGACGGCGTTGACCAGGCGGTCGGCGCCCACTTCGCTCGGGTTGTCGTAGCGGATGGCGAGCCCTATATCGGTACGCGGCGTGACGAACATGGCTTCGGTGTGGAAGTAGCGTTTGGTCATGAACGCCAGGGTGGAATCGATAGGCGGTACGACGCTCGAAATGATGATGCCATCGACCCTGGCGATATCCAGGCCGGCGGGGGAGAAGAGATTGCGCAACAGAATGCCCCACTCGTCGGCGGTCTGTTCCTGGACCGTGCGCAAGCGCCAGTTGAAAACCAGTTCGCGGCCTTCGAAAGCGCCGATGGTGATATTGCTGTTACCTGCGTCAAGAGCCAGCAGCACGTACGCCTCCTGCAAGAATCAGGGTATCGGTTCCATCGTCCTGGCGCACGATGAGGAAGCCCGCGGGGTCGAGGCCCGCGGTGGTTCCGGTGATGGTGCCGCCCGGCTGGTCGACGGTCACGCGCCGCCCGGCGACGTAACTGGACGCGTGAGTGAAGAGGCGGAGGATGGTTTCGGGGTCTTCACCGGTGACGGAATCGATGGCGGGAAAAAGGGCGAACAGAATATCCTCGCGCGCGAATTCGCGGCCGGCGTGCTGGCGCAGCGAGACTGCCTCGCGCTCAAGATCGTCCGGGAACGCGGTTTGGTTCACGTTGATGCCGATGCCGGCGATGGCCAGACCATTGACCAGTTGTACCAGGATGCCGGCCGCCTTGCGGTTGTCAAGCATCAAGTCGTTGGGCCAGCGCAGATCGCACTGGATGCCGGTGGCCTGGGCGATGGCTTCGACAGTGGCGATGCCGAGCGCGAGCGTGAGGACGGGCGAGGGCGCCAGCACGAGCGAGCAGTAGATGCCGGCGCCGGGTTCGGAGTGCCAGGTGTGGCCGTGACGTCCCTGCCCGGCGAGTTGGCAATCGGCCAGGACGATGGTGCCGGGTGCGCAGCCGGCGGCGGCGCGCTGCGTGGAATCGATGGAATCGAAGTAGAGGATCTGGCGATCTGGGAACGCGAGACGTAGGCGGGCGAGATCGATCATACCGGCGCCCCCAGCGGCTGGGGGTGGCAGCCCGCGCGCAGAGCCCGAAGGGCGAAAGAGAATAGCCCACGGCGCACAGCCGTGGGTAGGAAGCGCATAAGTTGGCCAGCCCCGGAACGGGGCGTAAGAAGGGACCGGTTGGCCGGTCCTTCCGCCCCGTCCCGGGGCTGAGGCGCCATCGTCGTTCTCCCAGTGCTGACGCACTGGGCTACTATCTTTCGCCCTTCGGGCTGGCGCGCGTAGAAACGGAAGAAATTCATGGCACCAACTCCAGGCGGAAGCTCAGGTCCACGGCGCGGGCGGAGTGGGTGATGGCGCCGGAGGAGACGAAATCGGCGCCCACGTCGGCGTAGTCGCGCACGTTTTCCAGAGTGATGCCGCCGGAGAGTTCCACCTTGGCACGGCCGGCAATTTCGCGGATCCAATCGGCGGCTTCGTCCGGCGTGAGGTTGTCCAACAGCAGATGGGTGGCGCCGCATTCCAGGGCCTTGTCCCGTTCTTCGCGGGTGCGGACTTCAATCTCCACGGGCAGCCCGCTGTGGCGCGCGCGCTCCAGAGCGTTACGCACGCCGCCGGCCGCCGCGATGTGGTTGTTCTTGATCAGAATGGCGTCGTAGAGGCCCATGCGGTGGTTCATCACGCCCCCGGCGGCGGCGGCGGCTTTTTCCAGGACGCGCAGGCCGGGCGTGGTCTTGCGGGTATCGAGAATCTGGCAGCGCGTGCCCTTGACGGCACTGGCGAACTGGCTGGCGGCGGTCGCCACGCCGCTGAGGCGCTGTAGGAAATTAAGGGCAACGCGTTCGCAGGCGAGCAGGGTGCGGGCACGTCCGCGGACAGTGGCGACGATTTCGCCATCGGTGCAGCGGTCGCCATCCTGCTTGAGGATTTTGAGTTCGTCGACGCCGCCGCGCAGTTGGTAGATTTCCCAGAGCAGACCGACGCCAGAGAGCGTGAGCGGCTCACGGGCCAGGAAGCGTCCGGTGGCCATGCGGGTTTCCGGGACGCAGACGATGCCGGTGACATCGCCCGTGCCAATGTCTTCTTCCAGGGCGAGACGGACGATTTCGTTCATGACGCGCGCCGTGGCGCAGGCACTCTTGCCTGCAGCGTCGAGTCTCCACTCGACGCCTCCGCGGCAAGGGGCAGCGAGCGTCGGCATGAGTTCCGACGCGGCACGCAGAAGTGCGCGCGCCACGTCGGCCAGTCAACCAATGCGCAGTTATTTTTTCGTGGCGCCATACCGCGAACCTTTGCGTTCGTTCATGACATTTTGGCGAGCTGGGTTTCGTAGTCCGCCAGCTTGGCGCGAATGCTATCGACCACTTTCGCCGGCGCCTTGCTGAGGAAGATCTCGTCGGTGAGCTGGCGTTTGGAGTTGGCGACGTTCTTTTCGAGCTGCTCGGGTTCCTTCTGTTTCCGCGCGGGGTCTTCTTGCGTCTTGGGGATATCGAGCAGCAGATCGAACTCGACGGTGGAGCGAATAACTCCGGCTTTGGGTGCGGCTGCGGATTTGAACTCGAGGGTCACCCTGGCGACCTTCTGGATGGCTCCGGCGTGGCGTTCGGCGATGGCTAGCCCGGCGGAGCGGCAGTAGAGCACGCCGGTGAGCTGTTGTTTGGGATCAAGCTTGGCCTCCGTGCGCAGGGTGCGCGCCAGGGTGACGATTTCCTGGATGATGGCGACTTCCTTTTCGGCCTCGGGGTCGGCCAGTTCCGCGCGGTACTGCGGGTATGGGGCCAGCGCGATGGATTTCGCGTGCCCCTCGGGGAGGTCGAGGCGCTGCCAGAGTTCCTCGGTGAGGAAGGGCATGGCGGGATGCAGCAGGCGCAGGGCGGTCTCAAAGGCGGCGGCGGCGTTACCCCATCCGGTACCACTCACTTTTTTCAGCTCGAGGTACCAATCGCAGAATTCGTGCCAGAAGAATTTCCATAGTTCCTGGGCGAGCTCGTGATAGCGGTACTGTTCGATGGCGCGGTTGGCGGTTTCGGCAGCGGCGTTGAGGCGCGAGACAATCCAGCGGTCTTCGATGGTGGGCTCAGCTTCGGCGGTGGACAGGCCAGAGGCCTGTCCTACTTCGTTCATGAACAGGAAGCGGGCGGCGTTCCAGATTTTATTGGCGAAGGCGCGGGAGCTTTCCATGCGCTCTTCGGTGAGCACGATATCGGTGCCGGGGGCGGCGCCCTGGAGCAGCGCCATGCGGACGGCGTCGGTGCCGTACTTCTCGGTGACCACCAGCGGATCGATCACGTTGCCCTTGGTCTTGGACATCTTCTGCCGGTCGGCGTCGCGCACCAGTCCGTGTATATAGACCTGCTTGAAGGGGATTTCGCCCATGAATTCGCAGCCCATCATGACCATGCGGGCCACCCAGAAGAAGAGGATGTCGAAGCCGGTGATGAGTACCGAGGTCGGGTAGTACCTGGCGAGATCGGCGGTCTTATCCGGCCAGCCGAGTGTGGAGAACGGCCAGAGAGCGCTACTGAACCAGGTGTCCAGAACGTCGGTGTCCTGGTTGAGGTTACTGGATGCGCAGCGCGGGCAGGCGGTGGGGGTTTCGCGCGCCACGACAATTTCCTGGCACTCGCCGCAGTGCCACGCGGGGATGCGGTGGCCCCACCAGAGCTGGCGCGAGATGCACCAATCGCGGATGTTGTACATCCACTCGAAATAGGTCTTGGACCAGTTCGCGGGAACGAAACCGATTTCGCCGCTCTCCACTACGGCGATAGCCTTCTCGGCGAGGGGCTTGGTCTTGACGAACCACTGGGTGGAGATGAGCGGTTCGACAGCGGTTTGGCAGCGGTCGCACTTGCCGAGAGAGAGCTGGTAGTCTTCGATTTTGACGAGGGCGCCGAGCTTTTCGAGATCGGCGACAACGCGCTTACGGGCTGCGAAGCGGTCCAAGGTGGCGTAGGGACCGGCGGCATCGGTCATCAGGGCTTTTTCGTCGATGACCTTGATCTTGGGCAGGTTGTGGCGCTTGCCGGCTTCGAAATCGTTGGGGTCGTGGGCGGGGGTGACTTTGACGACTCCGGTGCCGAATTCCGGATCGGCCAGATCGTCGAGGATGATGGGGATCTCGCGATCCGTGAGCGGGAGTTGGACGGTCTTGCCGTGCAGGTCGAGGTAGCGCGCGTCCTTGGCATTGATGGCGACGGCGGTATCGCCGAGCATGGTTTCGGGGCGCGTGGTGGCGACGGTGAGGTAGCGGCCGGGCATGCCGTTGACGGGGTAGCGGATGTGCCAGAGGTGACCGGCGACATCGGCGTGCGCGACCTCGAGATCGCTGAGCGCGGTGTGGCAGTGGGGGCACCAGTTGACCATGTACTCGCCGCGGTAGAGCAGGCCCTTTTCATACAGGCTGACGAAGACTTCGCGGACGGCGCGGGAGAGGCCGGGGTCGAGGGTAAAGCGCTCGCGGCTCCAATCGCAGGAGGCGCCAAGGCGGACCATCTGGCGCTTGATGGTATCGCCGGATTGGGCCTTCCACTGCCAGACGCGCTCTTCGAACTTTTCGCGGCCGAGAGCGCGGTAGTCGATACCTTCTTCTTTGAGTCGGCGGGCGACTACCATCTGGGTGGCGATGCCGGCGTGATCTGTGCCGGGGAGCCAGAGGGTGTTGTCGCCGAGCATGCGATGCCAGCGGACGGTGACGTCGATCTCGGTGTGTTCGAGCATGTGCCCGATGTGGAGCACGCCGGTGACGTTGGGCGGGGGGATGACCAGCGAGAAAACGCGGCCCGGGTTTTCCGGGGAGGCGCGAAAAATGCCGGAGTCAATCCACCACTGCGCCCAATGCGGCTCGAACCGCTGAGGCTCGTAAACTTTCTCGATTTGCATGGGAAATACCATGATATCAGGGGGGGCAAGTGGGCCGCTTGGGTTCGCCTGGAGTTTGAGAATGCGATTCAACGCAGAGACGCAGAGAACGGAGAGAACGCGGTAGCCCGTTGCGCTTTCGTGTAGCGCTGCCCGTAGCCGGCAGCGCTACAATAAGCGCGTAACCGCCGCACCTGGTGACCGCCGTTGTGCTATTTGTAGGTGGCCGTTGTCAGGAACAGGCCGTCACGATGCGCCGACGAGTCGACCCAGGAACTGAACGCAGACAAGGCGAATGGGACCGCTTTTGAAAATTCGGCAAGGACCGCGCTGCCTTTGTCGAGGCCCTCCGGTCCGTTGCCTATGTAGATAATCATAAATGTCGCGGGGTCTCCGCTGTGGACGGCTTCTTCATCGATCTCATACTCGTAAATCGCGCCATCCGCGAGAAGCTTTTCCAACATGGGAACGGCGAAACTTTGGGCAACTTGATCGATGGCGCTCTGCGGGGCGCCCGGCTTGAGCTTATAGACGGCCGCGCGGGTGTAGCCATTGGTAAACGATCCGGCACGCCAGTTGTAGTATCGGGCCGCATAAATGCGATCATTATGCTTGCCGGAGGCAAAGACCGGAGCGTCGGAAGTGCCAGCCGCTTTGATGGCCTGTAGAACTTTCATCAGGCCGCCCCACGACATGGACGACCACCAAACATCGTGAGTGGACTCGCCGTCCCGATGCACCAGGGTGATGTCATTGCCGAAGCCAACGAGGGAGCCATCAGCCAGGTGCTTTGCCATGAGGGCACTGTTGGCGCCCAACCGGCCTTCCAGTTCTTTGAACTTGTCGCGGGAGACTTCCCAATTCGCGATGTAAGAATACATCGGAGCCTTTTCCTTCACTTCGAGTTTCTGCTGTGCGTTGGCGGTTGCGGGCCCCAAGCCCACCAGTGGGAGCGCGCAAACACCCATGAACATCCACCTCGTCTGTTGTCTCATTAAACCCTCCTCGTTCCGTTTTGGAAACGCGTGAACAATAATACACTATTGTCCAGCTCTCGTTGAGGGGCAATTCGGAATTTGATTGCCTGTGGCCGGAAGACCCCTTTTCCGGACAATCCGGGCCGTAAACTCGGATTCGTAAACTGGCAAACCCCACCTCGTTGAATTGCGGAGACGTGGCCGGTCCCTCTTTAGTGCCGCGTCTGGTGGCCGGCTGCCTCGTAGCGGCCGACGATGAGATCGGTGAGGCCGAGCCATGCGTTTTCGGGCCGTTCCAGTTTCCGATAGAGGGCGATGTACTCGGGTTTCTTCATGCCGATGCCGGCATAGGCCAGGAAGTAGAGTCCGTCGTTGGAGAAATCTGTGATCTGTTCCTTGGTCCACTTTTTGGGGTCGGAGAGGTAGGGTTCGAGGTACTCGACCACGGTGGCGAGGGTGGTGCCACCCTTGGCGCGCGCGGTCCACAGGTCGACACCGCTGATTTGGGCGATGCGGCAGGTGGTGGTGAGGGCTTCCAGGTTGAAGGCGGAATACCACAGGCTTCGGGTGCGGGCCTCCTCGCGCGGGGCGCTGCCATCGGGCTTAATCTGGCGCGGGAAGATGCGGTCGCGGTAGTAGTTGAAGGCGGCCTTCTGTTGGGCGTCGTCTTCGACGAAGGTGGCTACGGCGGCGGTCTGGGCGGACCACCAGGAGGCGTGATTGTTGCCGGCGCGTTTATCGTTGTTGGCGTAGTCGCTGGTGGTGAGCCAATGGAGGTAGTCCTGAAACCACTTTTTGACGGCGGCTTGTTCCTTGGGATCCCAGTTTCCGGTTTGAGCGAGGAACTCCATCCCCTGGATGGCGCGGATGAAGGCGCGTCCATCGACCATGCCCGCGCCGCGGCCGTTGTTGAAATTGCGAATGGCCTGGGAATGGTCCAGGTGCGGGTTCATGCGGCTCTTGGGATTGATGAACCAGGTATTGATGTCGCGGACGGCGCGCTGGGCGTAGCGCGGTTCGTCCAGCAGGTAGGCGGCGGTGCCAAGGGTGAAGACGGCATCGGACATAGCGACCAGCGCGTTCTTATTGGCGACGAATCTGTTGGGGTTGGTCTGGCCGTCGCGGCGCACGTAGGGGGCTTTGGGGTCGCCGTCCTGGGGCCACCAGTAGGGGGCCTCGCTGTAGTAATCGTGGATGTCCATGGCGATGGCCTGCGGGCGCTCGGTAGTGACGCTCCACGGGCCCTCTCTGGCGTGGCGCTCGGCATCGGCGCGGAGGTGGCGGACGGAATCGAGTGTCCAGGCTTCCTTGCGGACGATAGCGGAGTGCAGGGCTTCGGCTTCGGCGTCGGAAACCAGGGTCATGGAACTGCCCTGGGCATGGGCACACAACACCAGCGTTACGACGAGGACGACGCTTTTCACTATCACAGATTGTAGCCGATACCAGGTGGCAGAGGAGGCGGGAACCGGGGCCAGCGGATTTACGGCAAACCGCGCCGGGAATTCGCCGTCAGTCTTGTCAGTCCCCGGCAGCGCGCTCGTAGGTGGCGTTGAACTCGCAGCCGATCAGCGCGACCAGCGCGATCAGGTACATCCAAACGAGAAGCGCAATGCCGGCGCCGATGGAGCCGTACATCACGTTATAGCGGGCCAGATGGCGGACGTACCAGGCGAATCCCAGGGTAGCGAAGAACCACAGAATGGCGGCCAGGATGGCGCCGCGCCATACGTAGCGCCAGCGCTGTTTGCGGTATGGGCCGAAGTAGTAGAGCGATGCAGCCACCGCGATGGTGGTGAGGAAGGAGAGCAGGTAGCGGGTGATACGGCTGGCGCCCTGCCAGACCCAGGCGAACGGGGTCAGGAAAGGATCGACCTTCATCCAGTCGAGCACGGCGCGCTCCACCTGTCCGCCGAAGACGATCAGCAGGGAGGCGCAGATCAGAGGGACGGCGGAGAGCAGGACCAGCGACATGGCGACGCCGCCCTGGCGGAAGAAGTGGCGATTGCGCGGCACGCG
Organism: Candidatus Solibacter sp.; assembly: GCA_025358475.1. Taxonomy (GTDB): domain Bacteria; phylum Acidobacteriota; class Terriglobia; order Bryobacterales; family Bryobacteraceae; genus Solibacter. Next base: position 891 of record JANYJN010000548.1, on the reverse strand, counting down.
GTAGGCGGCCTGGAATCCCTCGATCAGGCTCCTGATCACGCCGGATGCCGCCCACAGGGAGATGATGCCGCCGACGATGAGGAAGCCGGTAGGCCGCTCACCCATGACGCGGAACTGCTGGACGACCAGGTCTTCAGTACCCGGAGGAACGATCTGGGAGAGGAAGTTTTCCAGCGTGGCGGAGACGAATTCGGCGCGCGTTTGCACCAGGATGGTGGCGGCGCTGGTGAGCAGGGGGAAGAAGCTGAGCAGGGCGGAGTAGGCGGCGGCCTTGGCGAAGCCGAAGCAGCCGTCATCCAGCGTGGCGATGAGGCTTTGGCGGAGCAGCCACGCGAAGGTCCGGAGAGTCATCCGCACTACGGCCAGTATAGCGGGGGAGCGGCCGGCTACGCCGGAAAGCGCCGCGCGGGGGTGCGCGACACGGAACTGACAGCTTTACGCGGAGGCCGGCTAATCGCGAGAATCCCAGCGTAGGACCGATTCCAATCCGGGCGGCGGCCGTTAGGCGGCGTGGCCGCAATTCCCACGCTCCCTCACACACTTATTATGGAGCGAGGTGCCAAGGTGGGGCCGGCGCTTTCGCCTGCCAATTCCGCTTCCGGGCGAATATTTCACGCGCCCTGACGGTGGCGGCGCGGATTCGGGTCGGCGTTGCTCCACTTCTGTGTCTTGCACCCGCCGGGCGGCAGCGTCCAGGGAGTCTAGCAGAGTGCGGCCATTAGCGCGCCGCGGGCGGTGGAGTTGAGCGGGTCATCCGACAGGCGGATTTCCGAGATCTTAATCGGGAAATCTTCGGTCCGCAACGCCGTGGTGAAACGCTTCAAAAAGCCCTTGGGAATCGCCGTCCCGCCGCTCAGGACGATAGGCACCGATTGATCCAGCTTGGGCAGG
>JANYJN010000524.1 GCA_025358475.1 Candidatus Solibacter sp. | reverse complement strand
CGAAGGCGGTGGATTCCTCGGCCACGGTGAAGGCGCCCGGGACGGTGTGCGCCAACTCGTTGAAGCGCCGGATGAATTCGATGGCCTCCAGGTTCTCGTTGCCGCCGTACCGATTCGGAACCCACTCGCCGTCCTTGCGCGAGTAGTCCAGATAGAGCATGGAAGCCACGGCATCCACCCGCAGACCGTCGATGTGGTACTCCTTGAGCCAGAACAGCGCGTTGGAAATCAAAAACGAACGCACTTCATTGCGCCCGTAATTGAACACCAGCGTGCCCCACTCCTTCTGCTCGCCCTTGCGCGGGTCGGAATGCTCATAGAGCGCGGTGCCGTCGAAGTAGGCCAGGCCATGCGCGTCCTTGGGGAAGTGGGCGGGCACCCAATCGACGATCACGCCGATCTCCGCCTGATGACAGGCGTCCACGAAGAACTTGAAATCGTCCGGCGTGCCGAAGCGCGAGGTGGGTGCGAAATACCCAATCACCTGGTAACCCCACGACCCGGAGAACGGATACTCCATGACAGGCAACAACTCCATATGGGTGTAGCCCATCTGCTTCACGTACTCCACCAGCGTGACAGCCAGTTCGCGGTAGGTGAGCATCTGCCCCATGGGTCCGCGCATCCAGCTTTCCAGGTGGACCTCGTAGATGGACACGGGCGATTTCAGGATTTCCGAGGAAGCGCGGGCGGTCATCCACGCCGCGTCCCGCCACTCGTAATGCGAGCTGTCCCAGACCCGCGATGCCGATTTCGGCGGCAATTCGCAATAGAACGCGTAGGGGTCGGCCTTCAGTTGCTGGTATCCCGCGAAGCGCGACCGCACGTTGTATTTATACGAAGTGCCACTGGCGAGAGCGGGCACGAAGATCTCCCAGACGCCGCCGCTGCGCCGCCGCATGGGATGGCGTCGCGTGTCCCAATCGTTAAACTCGCCGGCCAGCGTGACGGTCTCCGCGTTCGGCGCCCACACCGCGAAGCGTACGCCGGTAGCGCCCTCGCTCACCACGGGGTGCGCGCCCAGCGTCAGCCAGGCTTCGTGGAGCGTGCCTTCGGTGTGCAGGTAAAGGTCGGATTCGGAGATCTGCGGCCCAAAGTGGTAGGGGTCGTCGATCTCCACCTCGCGTCCATCCCACAGGCGCGCGCGCAACTGGTAGGGGACGGGTTCGCCCTCCAGGGCGGCCACGAAGAAGCCCTGCGCGTGCTTCTTCACCATCTCGTAGCGAGTGCCGCCCGCTACCACCGCCGCCGCGTCCGCATGGGGCAGAAATGCGCGGATTTCCCAGCGCGGCGGGCCCTTCTTGCGGACCGAATGCGGCCCCAGGATGCCGAACGCATCCCCATGATATCCGTTGACTATCGCTTCAATTTCTTCGCCAGTCATGAGAACCTTGAATTCAAGTATGGACGATTTTTCGCTCGACGTGCCCAAAGCCGAACTGCATCTTCATTTGGAAGGTTCGGTGGAACCGGAGACTTTGTACGAACTGGACTCCGCCACCTCCATGGAGGAATATCGCGCCCTCTATCAGTACACCGATTTCGACGCTTTTTTGCGCGCCTTCGCGAGCGTCGGCAAACGCCTGCGGACTCCCCAGGACTACGCGCTGATTACGCGCCGCCTGCTAGGGCGGTTGGAAGCGCAGAACGTGCGCTATGCCGAGATCATTATCGCGGCCGGCGTGGTGCTGTGGAAGGAACAGGATTTCGCGCCGATCTTCGAGGCCATCCGCGCCGCGGCGGGAGAATCCACGGTGCAGGTTCGCTGGATTCTGGATGCCGTCCGCCAGTTCGGCGTGGCGCCGGCGATGCAGGTGGCCGCTCTCGCCGCTGAGCGCCTGGATCGGGGAGTGGTCGCTCTCGGCATCGGCGGCAGCGAAGAGCGCGGGCCCGCCAATTGGTTCCAGGACGTTTTCGCGTTCGCCAAACGGGAGGGACTCCACCTCCACGCGCACGCCGGTGAGAGCATGGGGCCGGAATCCATCTGGGACGCGCTGGCTCTGGGCGCCGAACGCATCGGCCACGGGATCTCCGCGGTGCGCGACCCCGCGCTGCTGCGCCACCTGCGCGAGCGCGATATTCCGCTGGAAATATGCATCACCAGCAATCTGGTCACAAGGGTGGTCCAACGCATGGAGGACCACCCGGTGCGCCGCTTGTTCGATGCCGGAGTGCCCATCGTGTTGAACTCCGACGACCCGGCGATGTTCCGCTGCTCGCTGGCCGGCGAATACCGCCTGGCGGCGGAGCGGTTCGGATTCACGGAGGCCGAACTCCGGAAGATCGCGGAGAACGGCTTCCGCTACGCTTTCGGTCCGGGCGAATGGCGCGCTACTTAGATCCACGCCCCGCTTGATGCCTGTCAGGATGGGGACAGGAAGCACTTCCCCGGAACATAGGATGGGAAGTCCGATCTAATAAGATTTCCAAAAATTTAACTTGCTTTCGCCTTGTGAACATGACATGCTACTAGGCCAACGGAGGAGATTAAGAAATGGCAGCAGCCGCAGTATACAGTTGGGGTTATATCGCACCTGGAGCTTCGGTCAGCGTGTATGTGCATGGTTTCCCGCACAATTGGGCGACGGTCTTCAGCGCCGTTGTTTATCCTCTGCAGGGAGATGCATATTATCCGCTGGGCTACGTCAGTTTGACGCAAACAGAAGTTTTCATGGCCTCTGACGGAACCACGGCACGAAAAGCGTGGGTTCAGAATCTCGCGCCTTTCAATCCCTGCGCGGTTGACCTGAGCTTCCTTTTCGATTCATTCTGAGCACGCGCGCACAGGAGAGTACAATGGCAAAAGTCAAGATTCACGTGTGGCATGGGCTGAACGGTGAGATTATTGCCCTCGGTCATCCGGTCAAAGGCACAGATTCCAAGCTTCAGGTGACACCTATAATTGGCGCAGGTCAGGGTGTACTCGAAACGGAAGTAGCCGAAGAGTTGATCAAGAGCTTACACCAAACACATATAGTGGACGTGCATAAGAAAGTCCTTGCGGAACACCCTCACCAGCGGCATAAGTAGATAAGTTGACTGACTCACGTCGCCTGAACGGGCAGTCACGCCTCAGCGATGCCCGCTGCTCGCCAGTCGATCTCACAACCTTTCTCGCCGACGTGAGTGGCAAACTTCCGGAGACGCACGCCATCGCCGGGGCTGGTAAGATTCCTAGAGCATGCAACAACGCATCTCTCCCGCTTCGGCGATCACCGGGGCGGTCACGCTGCCGGGTGACAAGTCCATCTCCCACCGCTACGCGATGATTTCCGCCATCGCCGAGGGGGAGTCGCGCATCCACAACTATTCGACGGGGGCCGATTGCCACTCCACGCTCGGCTGCGTGCGCGCGCTCGGTATAGAAGTGGACGTGGAGGGCACGGAAGTGGTGATCCGGGGCAGAGGCCTCGACGGTCTGCGCGCGCCGGCGGGCGATCTGGACGCGGGCAACTCCGGCTCCACCATCCGCATGCTGAGCGGCATCCTGGCCGCCCAGCCCTTCTTGACGCGCATTTTCGGGGACGAGTCTCTCTCCCGCCGGCCGATGCAGCGCATCTTGCGGCCACTGGCCGAAATGGGCGCGGAGATTGGTGCGAGGGAAGGGAAATTCCCGCCGCTCGAAATCCACGGCGCCAGGCTCCGGCCCATCGATTACACCCTACCCGTGCCCAGCGCGCAAGTGAAGACGTGCGTCCTGTTAGCCGGACTCTTCGCCGACGGCCGGACCTCCGTTAGCGAGCCGGTAGCGTCGCGCGATCACACCGAGATCGCACTGCGCGAATTCGGCGCCGATCTCAGCGCCGCTCCCCAGGCCACTCCCCAGGGCGGTCCCCAGGCCGCTCCCCAGGATGACCAGCGCAAGATCACGCTCATCGGACGTCCCCATCTGACGGGGCGCGAACTGATGGTGCCCGCCGACCTCTCATCGGCCGCGTTCTTCATCGTGGCGGCGCTGCTGGTCCCCGGATCGCAGCTTACCATCCGCGGCGTCGGCTTGAATCCCACACGCTCTGCCCTGCTGGATTTTCTAACCGGAATGGGCGCCAAGATCCTTATCCCGACGCTGGAATGCCGCAACGGCGAATTGGTCGGCGATATCGTGGTGCAGCACTCGGACCTCAAGGGGGGTACCATCGAGGGCGCGTTGACCGCGGCCCTGATCGACGAGATTCCCGTGCTGGCGGTGCTCGGCGCGACGACGGAAGAGGGCTTGCGGGTGTGCGACGCCGGCGAACTCCGCGTCAAGGAGACGGACCGGATTCGCACGGTGGTGGACAATCTGCGGCGTCTCGGCGTGGAAGCGGAAGAACTGCCCGACGGCATGCTGATCCCCGGACGCCAGAAATTCCGCGCGGGCGAGTTTAATAGCTTCGGGGATCACCGCATCGCCATGGCGTTCGCCGTGGCGGCGCTGTGCGCGGATGGGGAGAGCGTGATCGGAGGTGCGGAGGCGGCATCGGTGAGCTTCCCGGAGTTCTGGACCACGCTGGCGCGTATTGCGCAGTGAAGTAGGACAGGCCTCCTGGCCTGTTGGGATGGGCCTTCGGCCCGCGTAATCCCATGAAAACCTGAGCCCTGTCGCTCGAACGGCGGCTGGGTGGGGCGGACCCCCCGGTCCGCGGCCGACGCCCCCGTCGGCCTGCTGGCACCCTGCAAGATGCTGATATCGTTGCCATGGCAGCGGGACGAGGGCGTCCCGCGCGGACCAGGGGGTCCGCCCCACCAGGCCGCCAGGGTGGTTTTTCGACCCTGGCAAACCTCCGTGCCAGGCACAAGGTGGAGCCTTATGCCACGGCGCGCAGTTCCAATATGAGCGCGTCCAGCGCGATGGTCTTCTGAATGTTCCGCCGGATCAGCATGGCGATTTCATCGACGCGGGTTACCGCCTGGCGAATCCACGCGAACTGCACCTTGGCAGCCAGCCCTTCCAGTTCGCGGCGGATATCCTGATTGCGAATCTCGCCCGTGCCTTCGTGCAGCAGCAGCATATCGTGCAACAGTTCGTACAGCACCTTCAGATACAGTTCGAGCTTCTCGCTCTTGCTGCGCCCGAGGGCCTCGCCGATCGGCACCCAGGTGGCAAACGGCGCCACGCCCGCCGCCGCCTTGAGCAGCGCCAGCATGGCGGCGCGGCGCTTATCGTAGGTCTCCAGGTCGAGCGACATGGCGATGCCCGGACTGCCTGCCGCGAGCGCAATCCGCCGCTCCGGCCGATCCAGGGCGCGCGCCCGCACGAAGGCGTGCATTTCCTCGGGCCCTAGCGGCGCAAAGTAGAACGGCACCGCACGCGAACGGATGGTGGGCAGCAGATCGTACGCGTTCTCGGCAGTCATGATCAGGATCAGATGATCGGGCGGCTCCTCCAGCGTCTTGAGGAGGGAGTTGGCGGCCTGGTCGTTGGCGCGGTCCACGTGGTCGATCAGGAACACGCGCCGGGCGCCCTTGTGCGGCAGATATTGCGCCGCCTCCTTCAGCAGGCGCGTCTGCGGAATTGAGATCTGGCGCAGCGGACCGTCGGGCGCGAAAGTAACAAAATCGGGATGCGTGGCGAACTGGAGCGGATCTTCGTTGCGCTTCTCGGCGGTCCACTTCTCGCGCGCCGCGATGGTTTCCAGGTTCGCGGGCAGCGCCAAGTCATCCTTCTCGACAAGCTCCGCATGCCCCAGCAGGCGTGCCGCCATGCGCCGCGCCAGCGTGGCCTTGCCCACGCCTTCGCGGCCCGAAAACAAGAGCGTCTGCGAGAGCCGTTGCCCCCCGGTCATCTGCTCCAGCGATTCGGTAACCGCCTGGTTGCCCCAGAAATTCTCAAACATGCGCGCTCACAATGCTCCACACTTCCCGCTCGATTTCATCCATCCCGGCGCGCCCATCGACCAGTTTCACGCGCCCGGGCTCCGCCGCCGCCAGGGCGTGATACGCCTGGTGCACTTTGAGGTGAAATTCGATCGCCTGGTCGTCCATGCGCGTCTCGCAGTGCGGTTCGGCCTGATTGCGAGAGCGCGCCCGCGCCAGGCTCGCTTCGGCATCCACGTCCACCAGGATGGTCAAATCCGGCTTCAGGCCGCGGCAGGCGATGCGGTCCAAGTCGCTCACCGTGCCGATGCCCAAGCCGCGTCCCACCCCCTGGTACACCAGTGAAGAATCGGTGAAGCGATCGGATAGCACGATCTCGCCGCGTCCCAACGCCGGTTGGATCCATTGGTCCACGTTTTGGGCGCGCGAAGCGAAGTAGAGCAGGATCTCCGTCGTCGGGCTCAGCTCCTGATTGGCCGAATCCAGTAGAATCCGCCGGATCTTCCGCGCGATCGGCGGACCGCCGGGTTCCGCCGTTTCCAGTACCGTTCGCCCCAGGGAACGCAGCCGTTCCGCCAACCGGTGCATTTGCGTGGTCTTACCGGACCCGTCCATGCCCTCGAAAGTGATAAAAATCCCGCGTGGTTTCACAGTGAATCCCTATTGTAACCGGGCGCCGCTGCATCTGAGGCCGCGCCAGCCTGCGCACCCCTCCGCCGATATCCTGCGCCAAAACCCCCACCAAAGGATAAACGGGACCAAAACTGTCGGATTTCCCGTCTGGTTTCAATACGCTCTTCCTGGCATACTAATTGCAGCCATTTCATCTAGGAGCGGAGAAACGCCATGAACTTCGACCAATCCCCGATGCTGGTAATCTGGGAAGCCACCCAAGCCTGCGACCTCGCCTGCGTACACTGCCGGGCCTCGGCGCAGTCCGAGCGAAGCAACACGGAGCTGACCACCGAACAAGGCTATCGGCTGCTCGACGAAATCCGCTCGTTCGGCGAGCCCCTCATGGTGTTCACCGGGGGCGACCCGCTCAAGCGGCCCGACCTGTTCGACCTGATCCGCTACTCGGTCAAAATCGGACTCCGCACCAACGTCACCCCGAGCGCCACACCGCTGCTCACCGCCGAAGCCATCGACCAGTTCAAGGAAGCTGGCGTGTCCCGTATGGCGATCAGCGTGGACGGGCACGATGCGGCTTCGCACGACGATTTCCGCGGCGTCCCCGGCACCTTCGACCGCGCCATGTTCGCCCTCGCCCACGCCCGCGATATCGGTCTGGATACGCAGTTCCAAACCACCGTGACGCGGCGCAATATGGGGCACCTGCCCGCCATCGCGGAGATTGTCGCCGAGATGCGCTCCAAGATGTGGAGCCTGTTCTTCCTGATCGTGACCGGCCGCGCCCTCGCCAGCCAAGACCTGCTCGCCAGCGAGTACGAAGACGTCTTCGAGTATATGTACCAACTTTCGAAGACGGCCCCGTTCGGCATCAAGACCACCGAGGCCATGCACTATCGCCGGTATGTGGCGCAGCGCATCCGCGCCGAGCATGGCGCCACGGAGAACGAAGCGGCCAAAGGCGTCGCCTTCCGCACGGCGGGCGTGAGTGACGGCAAGGGCTTCGTCTTTGTCTCGCACCAGGGCGAGATCTTCCCCAGCGGATTCCTCCCGGTCAGCGGCGGCAATGTGCTCAACCAGGCGCTCACCGACGTTTACCGCAACAGCGAGCTCTTCAAGAAGCTGCGCGACACCACCCAGCGGGAAGGCAAGTGCGGCATCTGCGAATACCAGAAGATCTGCGGCGGGTCCCGTGCCCGCGCCTATGCCCTCACCGGCGATTACCTGGCCGAAGACCCGCGCTGCACGTACCAGCCGCACCTGGCCGACGCCCTCGCGGGCTAGCTGTGGCTAACACCCAAGGTCAAGCAGTACAAGGCCGCTTACAGCCGCTCCAGAAGCCCCGTGAGAAACGCCCAGAATGGCGCCACCGATGAGATCTTGAGGCGCTCGCTGGGGCTGTGGACGTCCACGATGTGGGGTCCGAACGAGATCAGCTGCATGCCCGGATACTTTTCGCCGATCACGCCGCACTCCAAGCCCGCGTGCATGGCGACCAGTTCGGGGACCGTGCCGAGGACCTCCTGATGCACCGTCTGGCATAGGCGCACCAGGTCGCTAGCCGGTTCGGGCTTCCATCCGGGATAGCCGCCAGAGTGCTCCACCGCAAAGCGCGCCATGTGGAAGATGGTGGACACCATGCGGCCGGCCGCCAGTTTGCTGCTCTCGATGGGGCTGCGCTGGCTGGTTTCGATCACCACTTCATCTTCCTTGGTGGACACGATGGCGAGGTTGGTGGACGTCTGCACCAGCCCGGCGATGTCGGGGCTCATCGCCAGGACCCCGTGGTGCTGGCTGGCCAGCAGGCCCGCCAATTCAATGGCTTCGCCGTCAGCCCAGACTTGCTCGGGGCGCGCCGCGCTTTCAAGCGTAATGCGCAGGCCGGGATCGAACGCACCGAGATCGGATTGAACCGCGGCCTCCACGGTGGCGACCAGCAACTCCATCTCCTGTTGGTGAGCAAGCTCGATCACGATGGTGGCGGACGCCTCGCGCGGGATGGCGTTGCGCTTGCTACCGCCGTTGATGGCGGCGATGGAGAGGGGCATGCCGCCCAGCAGGGTCTGGAGGACGCGGCCCAGGATGCGCACGGCGTTGCCGCGGCCCTTATTGATATCGATACCGGAGTGCCCGCCTTGCAGGCCTGCGACCTTGATGCGCCAGGCTTCGCCGGACAGGGCGGCGCGGCTGGCCACTTTGCGCCGGGCGACGGTGTTCAGTCCGCCCGCGCAGCCGATGCACAGCGTGCCCTCCTCCTCGCCGTCGAGGTTCAAAAAGTACTTGGCCTGAAGCAAGCCGCCGGGGAACTGCGCTGCGCCGGTCAGGCCGCTTTCCTCGTCGATGGTGAAGAGGAACTCCAACGGACCGTGGGCACAATCCACGCTCTCCATCACGGCTAGCGCGGCGGCTACGCCCACGCCGTTGTCGGCGCCCAGCGTAGTGCCGCCGGCTTTCAACCAGTCGCCATCGCGGACCAGGCGGATGGGGTCGGTGTCGAAGTCGTGATCTGTCCCTTCGTTCTTCTCGCAGACCATGTCCAGGTGGCCTTGCAGGACGGCCATGACCGCCCCTTCACGGCCTGGGCGCGCGGGCTTGCGGATCACGATGTTGCCGACACCGTCCCGGCTTGACTCAAGGCCCAGGCGGGCGGCTTGCGCCAGCACATAGCTGCGTGCCGCCGCCTCTTTTTCGGAGGCGCGCGGGATGGCCGACAGTGCCTCGAAGTGCCGCCACAGGGACTGGGGCTCCAGATTCTCCATTACAGTTTTCATAAGTTTGCTCAATCCCATCATCTTACAGCGGCGTGGCCTCGGCAGGTGTCCAGTCCAGGTGCTACCCTGTAACGTCGTAAGGCACGGGGGCCGCACGTGAACTTCGTTCAAGGTTTGAAATGCCTGTTTTGTGAGACGGTCTATCCGGTTCGCGTGGGGTACACCTGTCCACGTTGCGGCATCACCGGGATTCTGGATGTGCAATACGACTACGCGGGTGTAGGCCGCATCCTGACACGCCACCGGTTGGCCGCCAGGCGCGATCAATCGCACTGGAGATACCGCGAGCTCCTGCCGGTAGGTTCGAATGCGGCGCTCCCGGCGCTTTCCGTGGGAGGTACGCCGCTGACCTCCACGCCGGCGCTGGCCCGTCATCTGGGGATTGCGAAACTCTTCCTGAAAGACGATGGCCGCAATGCGACCGGATCGCTGAAGGACCGCGCCAGTTCGGTGGGCGTGGTCAAAGCGCGCGAAAAACGGCGCCCGATCATCGCCTGCGCCAGTACGGGCAACGCGGCTTCGTCGTGCGCCGGGATGGCTGCCAGCATGGGTTTAGAGAGCGTCATCTTCGTTCCGGAACGGGCGCCGGAGCCCAAGGTCACGCAGTTGCTCATCTTCGGCGCGACGGTGCTGCGCGTGCGCGGCACCTATGAAGACGCGTTTCAGTTGTGCCAGCGCTCGTGCGAGAAGTGGGGCTGGTACAACCGCAACTCCGGCATCAACCCCTACCTGGTGGAGGGGAAGAAGACGGCCGGCTTGGAAATCGGCGAACAGCTCGCGTGGGAGCCAACCGATTGGGTGGCGGTTTCGGTAGGCGACGGCTGCACCGTGGCAGCAGTCTGGAAGGGCTTCCGGGAGCTCAAGACGCTGGGTCTGATGGCGCGCACTCCCCGCATCCTGGGCGTGCAGGCGGAGGGCGCTGCTCCGGTAACCGCCGCATTCCTGAGCGGAGAGCCGATGCGGCCCATGGAGCCCGCGACACTGGCGGACAGCATCGCGGTAGGGGTGCCGCGCAACTGGAAGAGAGCCGTGCTGGCGGTGCGCGAATCGGGCGGCACGATGATCAACGTCAGTGACGGCGAAATTCTGGAGGCCATGCGCTACACGGGCCGTTTGTCGGGCATATTCGCCGAACCGGCGGCCGCCACGGCGGTCGCCGGCTTGTACAGGGCGGTGGCGGAGGGCCGCGTGGGACGGCGTGCCAGTGCGGTGGCGTTGATTACCGGTAACGGGCTGAAAGATGTGCAGTCGGCGCGCACGGCCGCCGGCCAGCCGTACGATATCGCGCCCGACGGTGGGGCGCTCGAAGAAATCCTGCGGGAGCGGAAGTTGATTTAGTGATGCTAATTGTATCCGGAGAACGCTCCCTAACGGTCGCGGCTCTGATCCGGTGCCCCAATCCGAGCCGCGACCGTTAGGGAGCGTAATATACCTATGCTCCACACTTCGCTGCTGATTCGGAACATACACACGCTCGTCCTGATGGACGCGGAGAACCAGATTCTGCGCGGCGCGTATCTCTACGCGGAAAATGGCGAGATCCGGCGTGTCGGAAGCGGCGCCGCGCGCCTGCCGAAGGCCGACCGGGTGATCGACGGCCGTCACTGCATCGCATTG
>JANYJN010000517.1 GCA_025358475.1 Candidatus Solibacter sp. | reverse complement strand
GTACCTCAAGATGAGCCCGCGCCATCGCCATGTGCGCGTGATCCTCACCGCCGGTGTCATGGAGACGCTGGATGAAGCCGCCGTCGCGCGCGTGGAGGCGGACGCCACCCTGACAAAGCCCTTCGAGGCCAGCGCCCTGATTGCCGCCGTGAAACCGCTGGCCGAAGCGGCGGAAAAAGACCGCGCCGCCCTGGCGCCTCGCGAGCCCGGCGCGGTGGCCCGTGTTCCCGCGGTGGCGGCCGCCCCGTTCGTCGCCGTGGTCGATGAGGAACAAGTGCGCGCCGCGGTTACGGTGGCGTTAGATGCCTCCATGGCGGTCATGGTCGACGAGATCGCCAAACGCGTGCTGGTTTCTCTCGCTACCAGTAAGCCGGACTCAGCGCCGGACCCTGCGCATCCGCCCGCACCCGCGCCGGCCACTACTTCTGCTGTGATCGAGGCCCCCCAAGCGGCGCAACCCGCGCCACCCGTCCCCATGCCGCCGCCCGCTCCGATCGCGCCGCGCATCGAGCCCGTCCGCCGCGTCACCCCCCTTCGACATCGAACGAGTTCTATTCTAGGATTAGATATTAGTCCTCCGGAGCCAGAATCCTCCGAAACGGAGCGCGAATAACGTATGCCCGACAATAGCTTCGACGTAGTTTCGAAAATCGAAATGCCGGAAGTGCACAACGCCGTGCAACAGGCGTTGAAAGAAATCAACCAGCGCTTCGACCTTAAGGACTCGCATTCCAGCATCGAATTCCAGGAGCAGGACAACAAAATCCTGCTGCACAGCAAGGACGAATTCAAGCTCAAGGCCGTGGTGGATATTCTGCAATCCAAACTGATTAAACGCCAGGTCCCGCTGAAGGGCTTGACGTACGGTGAAATCACTCCCGCCGCCGGGTCCACGGTCAAGCAGGAAATCGCCATGCAGCAGGGAATCCCCATCGAGAAGGCCCGCGAGCTGGTCAAGAAAGTCAAGGACAGCAAGCTGAAGGTGCAGGCCTCCATCTCGGGCGATTTCGTGCGCGTCGCCAGCAAGGACCGCGACACCCTGCAATCGGTGATGGCGCTGCTGCGCGGCACCGATTTCGGAATCGACCTGCAATTCACCAACTACCGCACGAACTGACGCGCCGTGCCGCGCCGCATCGAGTCGCTTACTCTCGCCGGCCCCGAAGGCCGTCTCGAAGCGCTGCTCGAAGAGCCCGAGGACGCCGCGCCGCGGATGGCCGCCGTGGTCTGTCATCCCCACCCGCTCTACGGCGGCACCATGCACAACAAGGTGGTCTACCGCCTGGCGCGCGGATTGCGCCGCGCGGGCATTGCCGTACTGCGCTTCAACTTCCGCGGTGTGGGTTCTAGCGCCGGCGTGCACGGACACCTGGAAGGCGAAATCGAAGACGCCCGCGCCGCGCTTGCCTGGCTCCGCGAACGCTATCCCGCGCTCCACTACGCGCTCGCTGGCTTCTCCTTCGGCTCGCGCGTGATTACCCGCCTGGGATGCGAGGCCAGTGGCGCCAGCTTCCTGCTGGCCGCCGGATTCCCCACGCGCTGGGGTTCGCCCGACTATCTGGAGAACTGTGCCGCGCCCAAGATCTTCATCCAGAGCACGCACGATCAGTTCGGTCCGAGGGCGGAGTTGGAAGCGATGTATGAGCGCTTCCCCGGGCCCAAGCAACTGCACTGGATCGAGGCGGACGACCACTTCTTCGCCGGCGGGTTGGACGAGTTGGAAGAGCGGGTGAAGACCGTCGCCGGGCCGCAACCGTAAGGGCGCGTTTTTCACGAGGTCGTCGACCCGGCCGCTGCCCCCGCCCGATTGCGGCGCAAGGGCCAGCAGCGCCGGAAGCCCCGCGCGTGAGCGGCTATGTCGAATTGCCGCCGCGACTCCTTCGCACCCAATCCCCCATGGCGTTCTCTGCGTTTCCTCTGCGCTCTCAGCGTCTCTGCGGTGAATGGCCTTTCTGTAGGCGCTCCCCCTTTTACAATTCCCCCGCCATCGTGTCATCCTAAGCAATTCGTATGGACATTATCACTGGCAACGTCGGCTGGATCGAAGTCATCTGCGGACCCATGTTTTCGGGCAAAAGCGAGGAGTTGATCCGGCGCCTGCGACGCGCCATGATCGCCCGCAAACGCGTCGAAGTCTTCAAGCCCACCATCGACAACCGCTATTCCGACAACGAAATCGTCTCCCACGGCGATCTGCGCATGAACTCGCAGGTGGTCGCTAACGCCACCGAAATCACCGAACGCATCGACTGGCGCAGCGAAGTGGTCGGCATCGACGAGGCCAACTTCATGGGACCGCAACTGGTGGACGTCGCGCAGCGGCTCGCCGATAGCGGCAAGCAGGTCATCATCTCCGGCCTGGATACCGACTACCTCGGCCGTCCGTTTCCCCCCATCCCGGACCTTCTGGCGCAGGCCGAATCCATCACCAAGACGCTCGCCATCTGCGTGCGCTGCGGCAATCCCGCCAAGCACACGCAACGCCTGCGCGGGTCGGAAGACCTCATCGTGGTGGGCGCTTCCGATATGTATGAAGCGCGCTGCCGCCGATGCTTCGAGCC
>JANYJN010000511.1 GCA_025358475.1 Candidatus Solibacter sp. | reverse complement strand
GGCGCCGCCGGGTTGACCTGCTCCACCTGCGAGATGGGCAGCCGCGGCGAAGTCGGTATCGAGATCGAACTCGACCGCGTCCCGCAGCGCGAAACCGGCATGACGCCTTACGAGATCATGCTCAGCGAGAGCCAGGAGCGCATGTTGCTGGTAGCCGACAAGGGCCGCGAGGACGAGGTCTTCCGCGTTTTCAAAAAGTGGGGGCTGGCAGCCGCCGAGATCGGCACGGTCACCGGCGACGGCAAGCTGCGCGTCCGCCACCACGGCGAGATCGTCGCCGAAATCCCCAACCGGGAACTGGCCGATGAGGCGCCGCTCTACCATCGCCCCTACACCGTTCCACCCGAAGTGGGACGCGACCATGTCTGGCACGCCGAAGCCAACGTGCAAGCCGCTTTGCCCGCCCTGCTGGCGGCCCCCGACATCTGTTCCAAGCGCTGGATCTGGGAACAATACGATTACCAGGTGCGCACCAACACCCTCACCGTTCCCGAGCAAACCGACGCCGCCATCGTGCGCGTCAAGGAAACCGGCACGTCGGTGGCGATGTCGCTTGATGGCAACGGCCGCTACACCTACCTCTCCCCGCGCGAGGGTGCGCAACTCGCCGTCGCCGAATGCTGCCGCAATCTCTCGGTCATGGGAGCGCTGCCCGTGGCCGCCACCAACTGCCTCAATTTCGGCAACCCCGAGCGCCCGGAAATCATGGCCCAACTGGTGGAAGCCATCGAGGGCATGTCCGACGCCTGCCGCTTCTTCGACACGCCGATTACCGGCGGCAACGTCAGCCTGTACAACGAAACCCTCGGCGGGGGCATCTATCCCACGCCCGTCATCGGCATGGTGGGGCTCATGGAGACCGCTGCGCCGGTGACCATTCCGTTTAAGAACGCCGGCCGCAGCATCGTCCTATTGGGCGGCGCCGGTACCTGCGAAGAGGTTCGCTTCGGCAGTACCCAGTACGCCAAGGAGATCGAAAAGCAACTTTGGGGCCTGCCGCCGGCGCTCAGTCTCGATCATGAAAAACGGGTGCAGGAGGCCATCCGCGAGATTGTAGCCGCGGGCCTCGCCGAATCGGCGCACGATCTGAGCGATGGCGGACTCGCCGTGGCACTCGCCGAATGCTGCTTCGGCGCGGCCGGAATCGGCGCGCGGATCGATCTGGATAGCGACCTGCGCCCCGAGGTTCTGGCCTTCCACGAAGGTCCGTCCCGCATCCTGATTTCCACCACCCACGCAAAACAGGTGGCGGCGATTGCCGAAAAGCACGGTATCGAGGCCCCGGTGGTCGGCGCTACAATTGAGTTAGGGATGGAAATCCGGCAGCGGGGAAACACGCTGGGTTCCTGGGACATCGCGGCACTTCGTGCCGCTTACGAGGGGGCGCTCGTTGCGAATGTTGGATAAGTTCGGCTCTGATAAGTTCAAAGACGAGTGTGGCGTGGTCGCCATCTACGGCCACCCCGAAGCATCTAAGTTGGCCTACCTCGGCCTCTACGCCCTGCAGCACCGCGGGCAGGAGAGAGCCGGCATCTGTACCTCGGACGGCAACCAGGTCTACACCCACAAGTCCATGGGGCATGTGGCCGATATCTTCACCAGCCCGGTGCTGGCCGAACTGCCCGGCAACCTGGCCATCGGCCACACGCGCTATTCCACTGCCGGCGATACCGTGCTGCTCAACGCCCAGCCGTTTTCCGTGGTGTGCAACAAGGGCAAGGTTGCCATCGCGCACAACGGCAACATCACCAACGCCAACGAACTGCGCGCCGAGTTGGGCCGCCGCGGCGCCATCTTCCAGGCGTCCAGCGATACCGAAGTGGTGCTCCACCTGATGGCTCACTCCTCCGAACGCACCCTGGCCGGCGCGTTGCGCGATGCGCTGCTGCAACTGGAAGGCGCGTTCTCGCTGGTGTTCCTGGCCGAGGACCGCATCATCGTGGCGCGCGATCCGCACGGGTTTCGCCCACTGGCGGTGGGGGAAATGGAAGTCTCCGGCGGCCGCAAGTGCTACGTCTTCGCGTCGGAAACCTGCGCCTTCGACCTGATCGGCGCGGTCTACCTGCACGATGTCGATCCCGGCGAAATGGTGATTGTCGGCCCCGAGGGCCTTACGCGCGAGCGTTACGCCCCGGAGCAGGCCCGTGCCCAGTGCGTCTTCGAGCAAGTCTATTTCGCGCGCCCCGATTCCATTGTTTTCGGCCGTGCGGTGGAAGAGTCGCGGGAGAATCTGGGCCGCCTGCTGGCGCGCGAGTGCCCCGCCGATGCCGACCTGGTGGTGCCCGTCCCCGATTCCGGCGTGGCCGCCGCCATTGGCTATGCCGATGAGAGCGGACTGCCCTTCCGCCAGGCGCTGATCCGCAATCATTACGTCGGACGAACCTTCATCGAGCCGACGCAGGCGATTCGCGATTTCGGCGTCAAGCTCAAACTCAACCCGGTGCGCTACCTGCTCCAGGGCAAGCGCGTCGTGCTGGTGGACGATTCCATCGTGCGCGGCACCACCAGCCGCAAGATCGTCCGCATGGTGCGCCAGGCTGGCGCCCGCGAAGTCCACGTGCGGATCTCCTGCCCGCCCATCATTTCGCCTTGTTTCTACGGCGTGGATACGCCCACGCGCGCCGAGTTGATCGCCTCCAACCACAACGTGGAGGAGATCCGCCGATTCGTGGAAGCCGATTCCGTCGGCTATCTCTCCATCGGTTCCCTCCGCAAGGCGGTGGCCGACGACCAGAAGCACGAATATTGCTACGCCTGCTATACCGGCGACTACCCCACCGATCTAATCAACATCGAAGAGCTGATCGCTGCCCGCCAGAAGCGGAAGTAGGCGCGGTAGCCGTCGGGCTCCACGAAAGTGGTCCAAGCTGCCGCGCGGAAGGCAGGGCGCGGGATGCGGATGAAATCTTGGATCAACTCTACTGTTGCGGACGGTAGAACTTCAGCAGCCCGAGTCCGGAGGCGAGGAGCAGCAGCGCAGTCGCCAGCATAGCGAACTGGTGGTAATGATGTTGATGCTCCGGGGTTGCTTATCGCGGAGAATAGTGCGGTCTGGCCCTTGTTGAAAAAAGTACCGGTCGGCGGAAATGGAGCGGCTGCACGGAACACAGTGACATCCGGGTTCGCGGTCACGCCCGTCCCAACCACGGTTACCGGCGACCCCGAGATCCCCAAGCCTAAATTGACGACAAGACCATCTGTGATTCGCCGAGCCTCATCCATCATCGCCGGGATAGATCCTGTGAAGTCCCGCTCACGTCAAGTGGACGGGAAACGCCCATTGCTGACATGTGGCAGGCCAGCCGGTCGACCGATGGGTATGCATCTGATGCCAGAGCGTTCAGAAGGGCTGACCTCTATTACAAACGCCGCCCGGAATCAACACACCAGCCTTAGACTTAACGCGCCAATGTGCAGATCCAGAGGGTGCCTCGCAGCTAACTCGAATACACGGCCACGCGCGCCACGGTGCGGAACCCCATCCGTTCGTAGAGCCCCAAACCGGCCGGAGTGGATTGCAGGATCACGCGCTCCATGCCGCGTTCCCGGCCCACCTCGGCCAGCGCGTGCCGCATCACGGCCTCGCCGAAGCCGCGCCGCCGCGAACCTGGCAGCGTCGCCACGTTGTAGACGCCGATCACCCCGGCGCCGCTCACAATCGACGTCGTCGCGACCGGTTCGTCATCGACGTAGCCGACGTAGCTCATAAAACGGTCCCACACTCTGGCGTTATCGAACACTTCGCGGAACCAGGTAATGGGCACGTGAAAGCAGACCGAGCCGATCTCGCAGAATGCATCCCAGGTGGCCGCGCCGCCAACACGCCGCACGTCGATGTGCGGGAGGGGTCTGGCGGGAGGCAGAATGCGATCCGCGATCATGCCGGGAAGTTCCGTGGACAAGCGCAGGCCGTAGTGCTCAAGCCACCGGCGCGACCGTTTGCGCGCCGGTTGTTCGATCCAGTCTTCGCACACCCAGTACGCCCACTCCTGGCCGCGCTGGTCGAAGTGCGCCACGGGCAGCCGCACGCGCTGCTTCAATTCCGTTTCATTAGCCACCGGAGCGGAAAGGAAGGCGGCATTGAACATCTGGAAGGTCGCGCCGGCCGATGCAATGCTTACGCCGCGCAGTTCGTGCAGTTCGCCTCCGGTGCGGCTGGAAGCGATCACGCGGAACGATTCCCGCAGATTGTCGGCGACAAGTTGGAACTCCACGGCTCCAGTATCGCCTACACGCGGCGCGCGGGTGCCCAATCCGCCGTTGAGCCCTTTACGCCGCTCCGCCCTTTACGCCGCTCCGCCGTTTACGCTCCTTGAGCGGATATCCCGATTCTGCTATCCTCAATACGTTGAATTCATAACAATATAGCTATCCCGGCGCGCTGCCGGGCCTACCTTGAGAGGTTCACATGTCAGGCCATTCCAAATGGGCGACCATTAAGCATAAAAAGGCGGCCACGGACGCCAAGCGCGGGAAGAGTTTCACGCGTATCATCAAAGAGATCAGCATCGCCGCCCGCAACGGGGGCGATCCTGATGGCAACCCTCGTTTGCGGACCGCCATCCTTGCGGCCAAGGCTGTTTCCATGCCCGCCGACAACATCAAGAAAGCCGTCATGCGGGGCACCGGCGAATTGGAAGGCGGCATGATCGAAGAGGTCATGTTCGAGGGCTACGGCCCCGGCGGCGCAGCCGTCCTGGTGAATGTCGCCACCGACAACCGCAACCGCACCGTCAGCGACATCCGCCACGCGTTCTCCAAGAACGGTGGAAACATGGGGGCCGAAGGCAGCGTCGCCTGGATGTTCCTACGGCGGAGCCAGATCTTCGTTCCCCTCGATAAGGCCACGGAAGACCAGTTGATGAACATCATTCTGGATGCCGGCGCCGACGACCTGCGTAACGATGGCGACCAGTGGGAGATTCTCTCCGATCCGGCGAGTCACGAGAGCGTGCTCAAGGTTCTGGAAACCAACGGCATTCCCCATGAGGAGGCCACCATCGCCTGGGTTCCCAAGAACCTGGTCAAGGTGGAAGGGAAGAACGCGAGCGCGATGCTCCGGCTGACCGAGCTTCTGGAAGATCACGACGACGTGCAGAGCGTCTACTCCAACTTCGATATCGACGAGAAGGAGTTAGAGGCGCTGTCGCAGTAAGGTGCGCGTTCTCGGCATCGATTGCGGTTCGCAGCGCACCGGTTACGGCGTCATCGATAGCGACGGGGCGGAGCATCGAATGGTGGTGGCGGGAGTGATTTCCACCAGTCCCAAATCGCCATTTGAGAAGCGGCTGCTGGAGATTGCGACCGCTCTGCGTAGTCTGATTCGGGAGCACGCTCCCGAATTCGGAGCGGTGGAGGAAGTCTTCCATGCGGTCAACGCCAAAACGGCGTTGAAGCTGGCGCATGTTCGAGGGGTCGCGCTGTTGGCCATCGCGGAGGCAGGGGTGGAGTTTGCGGAGTATTCTCCGCTGGAAGTTAAAATGAGCGTGGTGGGGTACGGCCGGGCGGAAAAATGTCAGGTGCAGGCGATGGTGCGGTCTTTGCTGCATTTGTCCGAGGCGATCGCCAGTGAAGACGCGGCCGACGCCCTGGCCATCGCCATCTGCCATGCCACCCACGAAGCTACCAGCCGGAGGCTGGCTTAACAGGTGAGCATGAAGTGGCCGCTGTTTCTGCTGTTCGCGGGCTCGCTTGTGGCGCAGGATGCGCAGCGGTTCTATTATTCCAAATCCTTTCCGGGGAGCACCCCCGCCTACGTCCAGGTGACTCTCCAGAAGAATGGCGAGGCAGTCTACCGCGAAGCGCCGGATGACGACCTGCCGCTCACCTTCAAACTCACCGATGCCGAGACCGCCGAGGTCTTCCTTCTGGTGGAGAAGTTGGACTATTTCAAGCGCCCTATCGAATCCGGACTCAAAGTGGCGTTCATGGGCACCAAAACCTTCCGCCTGGAAAAGGGAGCGGACAAGCGCGAAGTGCAGTTCAACTATTCCGAGGATCCGAGCGCCGGGTTGCTTTGGGATTGGTGCGAGCGAATGGCCGAATCGGCCCAGCACCGCATCGCTTTGGACCGTGCCGCCAAGTACGACAAACTGGGCGTGGTCAAGGCGCTGAACCTGCTTAGTTCGGCCATCGAGCGTAAAAGGGTGGTGGGCCTGGGGCAGTACCTGCCCACCCTGGACCGCATCATCAAGAACGAAACCTACATGCACACCGCACGCGCGCGGGCCTCGGAGATCGCCGAGTTCATCCGTGCGGGCGCGCCGCCGGCGCAGTAAGGCGGGCGGGCGAAGGCGTCCTATTCCTATCGGGGCGGATGTTCTTACCTCTGCGCCGGAGGAGCCTCTCATACTCCTGGCCACTCCGGTTCGCGCTCAGTTCGCAGAACTGGCGGCAATCGAGGCCGGTAAGCCTGTTGCTGGAGAATGCCATCCTGGCGAAGAGTCTGAAGGCGGGTCGGGCCGCACACCACTAGTCCTAGATCTCACAGCGCAACCCCGTGAGTGGATCTCGTGGAACTAAACATGCTCTGCTTTCTATGGAGGAATATTCGATGAAGCATTCTAGTCTGTGCTTGCGCGCAGTTACCGTGGCGGCCCTGTTTGCCGCTACTCCGGGGTTTTCCCAGGAAGGCAAAGACCGCGCCCCTCAACCGGGCGGAAGAAGCGACGGTCGCGTCGTCCGTGAGGTCCGCCATGAGTTGGTCATGTTGCCGTATTACGGCGTCTTCGACAATCTGGCCTATCGAGTGGACGGCGGCACGGTAACCCTACTAGGGCAAGTTACGCGCCCGACGTTGAAGAGCGATGCCGGCAATGTGGTAAAACGAATCGAAGGAGTGGACAAGGTCGATAATCAAATCGTTGTCCTGCCGCTTTCGTCGATGGACGACCAAAGCCGCCTGGCGTTGTATCGAGCCATTTACGGCCACCCGGGACTCGACCGGTACGCGCTCCAGGCCGTACCGCCGATTCACATCATCGTAGACCACGGTAAAGTGACCTTGGAAGGCGTAGTGGCCACCCAGGGGGACAAGGATTTAGCGAACATCCGGGCCAACGAAGTATCCGGAGTTTTTTCGGTGGTCAACAACCTGCACGTTGAGAAGTAGCATCGGCCTTTCTGCCTTTCTGTGCTCTTTGCGCAATGCCCCGTGGGGCTGGGCCCGCGTGTGTTCCGGGCGAACACTTCAGAAGTAGCGGGGCACGGCCCCCGGGGGCGGTGGCACTGGCGATGAAGACCGACCCCTGCGGCTCTCTACGCGGAGCTGGCCAACGTTGCTGACTAAACTTGTGTTTGCGGCACTACCGAAGGACTTAATCAAGCAGATAGGCGTTTGCGGCCCGCAATATTCGGGCCGGCACCGACACATGACCTCCTTCATGCCAAGTTTTAGTTCACTCCGCGGTTTCCTCACTTTGAAGGCCCCAGCTTATCCTCTTCCTTGATGCTTTTTCGACCGCACAATTGAGGAGGTGTTTTTTAATCACACACAAACATATTTTTTTGTTTCTGATATTTTTCAAGAACTTATCACGTTCTAACCAGGTAAATGCCCAGGGTTGGGGACTACGGTGGAGTCAGTAGGACTGCCGCATTTTCGGGCAATCCTTACAGTGAAGATGCCAACTGACCCTATTATTATCATTATCGGTGGCGGGCTACTCTGAGCTGCTTTTGACGTAAACACATCGCGCTGCCCACAA
>JANYJN010000394.1 GCA_025358475.1 Candidatus Solibacter sp. | reverse complement strand
TGGATGCCGGCTTCCAACGCATCAGTAAGTCCCACCCGATCTCGCTCAGTTCCGTCAACGGACCGATTAAGGTCTCGCTGCCCTCGGGCGCCAGGGCCAACGTGAGCGCTCTCAACCGCAGCGGTGGCATCGATGCCGATTTCGGCCGTGCCTGGAGGGCTCCGGGCGGCCACCGTCTGGAGGCCGCGGTCAACGGCGGCGGCACGCAGATTCGCGTGCACAACGTCAACGGCGGAATTTCCATTCACGCCAACTGGAACCGGCGTTCGCCGCACAAGGCGTCCTAGGTCCCAAGGGTGTGCCACTTGAAAGTGAGAGATCCACGCGAATATCGGCCAATCGAGAGAATCCTGGCGTAGAAGCTACCCCAATCAGAGCCGCGACCGTGAGGGAGCGTTTGCTTCATTTCCAACGCTCTCTTACCGTCCCGGCTCTGATTGGGGTCAGCGTTGCTCCACTTCTGTGTCGCGCACCTGAGTCCCGCCGGTCCAAGCCCCTGCCAGTGCGCTTTCTGCTAACCTGACAGGCCATGCACTTTTTCTGGCTGGACCTGCGTTACGGCGCGCGCCTGTTGGCCAAAGCCCCGGCGTTCACGGCCGTCGCAGTGCTCACCCTGGCGCTCGGCATGGGCGCGACTACCGCCATTTTCAGCGTCGTGGACACGGTGCTGCTCAAGCCATTGCCGTTTCGTGACGCGGAGCGTCTGCTGGTGATCTGGGAAAAAAACCCTTCGCTTAATCGCGATAACCTGGACGTCGCGCCCGCCAATTTCCTGGAGTGGCAGAAGCGGTGCCGCGCTGTGGAGCGGATGGCGGCACTACAGGACGTGCGCACCACCCTCACCGGCGGTCCCAACGGACGCATCGCCGCCGAGGAACTCAAGAGCGAACGCGTCTCCGCCGGCTTGTTCCTGCTGCTCGGTGTGCAGCCCGAACTGGGGCGCACGTTCCGGCCCGAGGAAGATCAGCCGGGCCGCGCCGGCGTCGCGGTGCTGAGCCACTCTTTGTGGCAACGCCGCTTCGCCGGCGACCCGGCCATCGCGGGCAAGACCATCCGCCTGCGCGACCGTCCCTACACGGTGGTAGGCGTCCTGCCGCCGGCCTTCGCGGTGCTGGAGACCGGGGTCGACGTATTCGTTCCCCTGGCCTTGAATCTGGGCGATACGCGCACCGCCGGCAACCGCTACCTGACGGTAATTGCGCGCCGCCGCGGCACCCTCGACCAGGTGCGGGCAGAGCTGGATTCCGTGGGCGCACAGATGGAGCAGGCGTTGCCGGCGCTGGACCACGGCTGGCGTCCCTCGGTATTCGAGCTGGATGAAGAGCTGGTGGGAGGCGTGCGGCGGGCGCTTTGGGTGCTGATGGCGGCCGTGGGATGCTTGCTGCTGATGGCGTGTGTGAATGTAGCCAACCTGCTTCTGGCGCGCGGCGCCACCCGCCGCAAAGAGATGGCACTGCGTTCCGCTCTGGGCGCTGGCCGCGGGCGCATCGTGGCCCAGTTGCTCTCGGAAAGCGTTCTACTGGCCCTGGCAGGCGGCGTCCTCGGCTTGTTGCTCGCCGCGGTGACCATCTACCTGCTGGCCCACGCCGGGCCGGCCAGTGTGCCGCGATTGGCGCAGGCGGCCGTCAATCTCCGGCTCTTTGGGTTCGCGCTGGGTGTTTCGTTGGTGACGGGAATTCTGTTCGGCCTGGCGCCGGCGATGCACGGTTCCGCAAGCAACCTGATGCTCGCGTTGAATGAGGGCGGCCGCGGCGGCACCGCCGGTCGCGCCGGACGCCGCATCCGCAATACCCTGGTGATCGCGGAAGTGGCGCTGGCAGTGGTGGTGCTGATCGGCGCGGGCCTGCTGATGCGCAGTTTCATCGGGCTGCGCGGTGTGGACCCGGGCTTTCGGCCGGCCGGCGTGCTGACCTTCGGCGTGCCCTTCGCCGGCGGACGGAATGGCGCGGTGGACCGGCGGATCGCGTTCTTCCGGCAAGTGTTGGACCGTGTCGCCGCGCTGCCCGGCGTGCGGGTGGCGGGGGCCGTCAACGTTCTGCCACTCACCGGTTTCGGATTGGGTGCGAATTTTGCCGTGGCGGGGCGCCCCGCGCCGGCCGTGGGGCAGCGTCC
The DNA here is from genome assembly GCA_025358475.1 of Candidatus Solibacter sp. Lineage (GTDB taxonomy): Bacteria > Acidobacteriota > Terriglobia > Bryobacterales > Bryobacteraceae > Solibacter. The sequence continues at coordinate 6,690 of JANYJN010000394.1, read as the reverse complement.
GCTGGCGCTCTCGCGTTCCATTTCGCCCGCGTACTTCGGCGCCATGGGAATTCCTCTGCTGGAAGGACGCGCCCTGGCCGATTCGGATACCCCGCAATCGGCGCTGGTGGTGGTGGTCAACCAGACGCTGGCGCGGCGCTTCTGGCCAGGCGGCGGCGCCATCGGCGGGCGCCTCCAAATCGATCTGCCTGCCGGTGCGCGGATGGCGGAAATCGTCGGCGTCGTGGGCGATTTGAAGCACGACAGCATGAATGGCGAGGAATGGCCCACCATCTACAATGCGTACCCGCAGGTGCCGTCGCCCGCGATGACGCTGGTCGTGCGCACCGCGGGTTCGCCGCCCGGGTTGGCCTCGGCCGTGATCCGCGAGGTGCATCGACTCGACCCGGATCAGCCCGTCGCGGACGTTCGAACCATGGAAGAAGTCGTCAATCTGGCGGTCGCCGGTCCCCGCTTCAATACCGTTCTGCTGGTGAGTTTCGCCGGCGTGGCGTTCCTGCTGGCCGCCGTGGGCATCTACGGCGTGATCTCCTACGACGTCACCCAGCGCACCAACGAGATCGGCATCCGGATGGCGCTGGGCGCGCAACCCGCGGATGTGTGCCGCTTGATTATGGGGCAAGGCGCTCGCCTCGCCGGCTATGGCATTGTGGCGGGCCTGCTGGGCGCCGGAGTGCTTACGCGCTTTATGCGCACCATGCTGTTCGGCGTCCATCCGGCCGACGCCTGGACTTATACGGCGATTTCCGTTCTACTGGCGTTGGTGGCTCTCGGCGCCAGCTTCGTACCCTCGCGCCGGGCAATGGCCCTCCACCCGGTCACTGCGCTGCGGCACGAATAGGAAAACTCATGATCATCCTTCGCAATTTAGAGAAGTTTTACGAAGGTGGCTACGGCAGAAGTTATGTGCTGCGCCGCGTCAACGTGGAAATCAAGGACGGCGAGTTCGTCACCGTCATGGGCCCGTCTGGGGCGGGGAAGTCCACCCTGTTGAGTATTCTCGGAATGCTCGATGGCGCCTGGACCGGGGAGTTTGAGTTCCTCGGCAACATGGTCCACCGCATGAAACCCAAGGAACGCGCGGAGCTGAATAAGAAGTACATCGGGTTCGTCTTTCAAAGCTATCACCTCATCGATAACCTGACCGTGTACGAGAACCTGGATATTCCGCTCTCCTATCGCAACGTCAACAGCAGCGAACGGGCGGCCATGGTCTGCGACACCCTCGACCGCTTCCACATCGTGGGCAAGCGCGATCTCTATCCCAGCCAGCTCTCCGGCGGCCAGCAGCAACTGGTAGCCGTGGCGCGCGCCGTCATCGCCCATCCCAAGCTGATTCTGGCCGACGAGCCGACCGGCAATCTGCACTCCAGCCAGGGCAAGGAGATCATGGAGCTGTTTAAGAAATTGAACCGCGAGGGTACCACCATCGTGCAGGTGACCCACTCGGCGGACAACGCCGCCTACGGCGATCGGGTGATTCAACTGGCCGATGGCTGGGTGTTGAGCGGCGGCAGCGGTGCGGGCCAGGCCTCGCCGGCATAGCGCACCGTGCTTCATCGGTTTCCTTCTGCCCGGCGTGGCCCTGCGCTACAATGGCCCTACGTCATGCAGTTACTCCAAGCCGGGCAGCACAAGTTTATTTATCTCGAACTCCAGCCGGAGATGGTGGCCAGTATTGCACGGCAGGCCGGGTTTGAAACCAAGGCGAAGGATTCGCCGCGGATCATCCAACTCGATTTGAGCGCTCCGGTGAACCAGGGCCCCTTGCTGCTCTTCGATGCCGCCGATCCGTCCAACCTCGGCTGGTTCTCGCGCTGCCAGTTCTACGTCGATGGGCGCACCGGAAGCGTCATGCAAACCCCCATGACGCTCGCCAACAAGCGCGACCGCGGCGGCAAGGCGCATGTAAACGCCGTAAGACTCACCATCTGTAAGGAACTCCCCGCCACCTTCCGGCTCCCCGGCAACCAGCCGCTTACCGAGCAGGTGTTCTATCACCTGTTCCTGAATTTCCTGAACGCGCTCACGAAGAACGGGGTCGCGGTGTGCGGCGTCGGTTCCATCCAGCCGCTGGCCGGGCGCACCGAAACGGTCGGCTCGCGGAATTAGGCGGGATGAGGGGGGTGCCCTCTGGACCGGCTTGTCCATCCGAGCGCCAGCCCGGACGTCGCCGGCGCTATGATTTCGACATTGTGAGTCGAACAGAAGTGTTCGATAATTGAGAGGTGAAGGGCAGCGAGTTTCTTCGCAAAGTGAAGGCCGTCGCCAGGCGGAACAGACTCACGTATCGCTGGGTTCCGGAACGTGGCTCGGGCAGTCACGGGACGCTTTACGTTGGCAACCGGTTCACCGTTGTGAAGGACCTCAAGAAGGATCTCGGCCCCGGCTTGCTGTCCGACATGTATAAACAGCTCGGCATTCGTAAGGAGGACCTGTAATGTTCACCGCCACATATCCAGCCAGTTTTCCGCGCGAAAAGAACGGCAACGGCTTTCACGTTCGGTTTCCCGATCTGCCCGAAGCGCTCACCGGAGGAGGCGATCTGGACGATACGCTAGTGCAGGCCGCCGACTGCCTGGCCGAAGCCCTCGCCGGACGGATCGCGCGCGGCGACGGAATTCCTGCCCCTTCCAAGCTGAAGCGCGGCCAACATTCAGTCAGCGTGCCGCTCTACCTGGCGCCCAAGCTTGCCCTTTATCTGGCCATGCGCGAGGGCGGAATACGAAATACGGAGTTGGCCAAGCGGCTCGGCGTCAGCGAGACCATTGTCCGCCGCATGCTTGACCCAAAGCACAACACTAAGCCCGAGAGGATTCAGGCCGCACTGGCCGCACTCGGCAAGCGGATCGTCGTCAGATTCGAGGACGCCGCGTAACGGCTTCGGAGCCATCGGCAACTTACCCCACGCCCTGCGCCCGCAGCTTCGCCGCCTCCACCACTTCTTCGATCTCCCGCCGGTATTCCGCCAGCAGTTCCAGCGTGGTCGCCTCAAAGCGCATCACCAGCACCGGCTGCGTGTTGGACGCCCGCACCAGCCCCCAGCCGTGCGGAAACAGCACGCGCACGCCATCCACATCCTCGGTCTTATGTCTCGCGCGCAAGACCGCGACGGCCTCGCCGACCACGGCGAACTTGAACTCGTCCGGGCAATCGAAACGGATCTCCGGCGTCGCCACGGTGGCCGGCAGATCGGCCAGTTGGTGGGACAGCGGCCGGCCGGAATCGGCCACGATCTCCATCAGGCGGCAGGCCGAATACAGCGCGTCGTCGAAGCCGTACCAGCGGTCCGCGAAGAAGATGTGCCCGCTCATTTCACCAGCCAGCTCGGCGTGCGTCTCCTTCATCTTGGCCTTGATCAAGGAGTGGCCCGTCTTCCACATGATGGCGTTGCCGCCGCGCGCTCGCAGATCGTCGTACATTAGCTGCGAGCATTTCACTTCGCCGATAAAGGTCGCCCCAGGCTTGCGCGTCAGAATTTCGCGCCCGTAAATAATCATCAGCTGATCGCCCCAGATGATGGCCCCGCCGTCGTCCACCGCCCCGATGCGGTCCGTATCGCCGTCGAACGCGATGCCCAGGTCGGCCTTGCTCTCGCGCACTTTTTCGATCAGCGCCTGTAGGTTTTCGGGCACCGTCGGGTCGGGATGGTGATTGGGGAAGCGGCCATCCATTTCGAAAAACATTTCCGTGGCATCCACGTTAAGGTTTTCCAGAATGCGGTGCATCACCACTCCGCCGGTGCCGTTGCCCGCGTCGAAGACCACGCGTATCCGCCGCCGGAATTGGAACTGCGCCGAGACCTCCGCCACGTATGGCGTCACCACGTCCGCCGTGGTCTCGCTGCCTTCGCCAGCGTCCAGGTCGCCGGTTTCCGTCATCCGGCGGATCTCCTGTATGGCCGCGCCATGAATCGTGGACCCGCCGCACACCGTCTTGAAACCGTTGAACTCGGGCGGATTGTGACTCCCCGTGATCATCACCGCGCCATCGGTTTTCAAATGGAAGACCGAATAATAAAGCACGGGGGTGGGCACCACTCCCAGATCGATCACGTCGCAGCCGCTCTCCTTCAGGCCCCGCACCAACGCATCCCGCAAACGCAGCGAGCTCAGCCGGTTGTCGCGTCCCAGGCTGATCCGCTTGCCCGCGTGGCGCCGCAGGTAGGTGCCGAAGGCGCGGCCCAGTTGCGTAACATCGGGATCCTGCAGTTCCCCATCGGCGGCGCCGCGGATGTCGTACTCTCGAAAAATCGTAGGCTTGAACATGGGGGATTCGTCCTTAAATATAGCGCGGAAGAATACGCCAGGAGCGCTAAGATAACTCTAGCTGAGTACTCATGAAATCCGCCGATCGCCAATTTACCACCATCAGTGGAGTCCCCATCGAGCCCGTGTACGGCCCCGGCGATGTCCCCAACCCCGCCCCCGGAGAGTTCCCCTACACCCGCGGCATCCATCGCGACATGTATCGCGGCAAGCTCTGGACCATGCGCCAGTTCTCCGGCTTCGCCACTCCCGAGGAGACCAACCTGCGCTACCACTACCTGCTGGCGCAGGGCCAGACCGGCCTGTCGGTAGCCTTCGACCTGCCAACACTCATGGGCTACGACGCCGGTCACCCTTTGAGCGAAGGCGAGGTCGGCAAGTGCGGCGCGCCCATCTCTTCCCTCGAAGATATGGAGATTCTGTTCCGCGGCATCCCCCTCGGCGATGTCTCCGTCTCCATGACCATCAATTCGCCGGCCTCTGTGCTGTGGGCCATGTACCTGGCCGTGGCCCAGCAGCAGGGCGTACCCTGGGCGCGGCTCTCCGGCACCCTGCAAAACGACATCCTCAAGGAATACATCGCGCAGAAGGAGTACATCTACCCGCCGCGCGCTTCCATGCGCCTGGTCACCGACACCATCGAGTTCGGCGCCCTCCACACGCCCAAATTCAATCCCGTTTCCGTCAGCGGCTATCACATTCGCGAAGCCGGCTCCACCGCCGTCCAGGAACTCGCCTTCACCTTGCGCGACGGCATCGAGTACGTGGATTGGGCCCTCGAACGCGGCCTCGATATCGACGATTTCGCGCCCCGCCTCAGCTTCTTCTTCAACGCGCACAACGATTTCTTCGAAGAAATCGCCAAGTACCGCGCCGCCCGCAAGATCTGGGCTCTTGTCATGCGAGAGCGCTACGGGGCCGCTAGCGAGCGCAGCCTCAAACTGCGCTTCCACGCGCAGACCGCCGGCTGCTCGCTCACCTGGCAGCAGCCCTACAACAACGTTGTGCGCACCGCGCTACAGGCCATGGCCGCCGTGCTGGGCGGCGCGCAATCGCTACATACCAATTCGCTTGACGAGGCCTACGCCCTGCCCGGGGAACACGCCGTCACCATCGCGCTACGCACCCAGCAGGTGCTGGCCTTTGAGAGCGGAGTCGCCGCCGCCCCCGACCCCTTCGGCGGCAGCTACTTCCTCGAGAAGCTCACGCTCGATACCGAAGCCGCCGCCAACCGCTACATCCGCCAAATCGACGATATGGGCGGCATGATCGCCGCCATCGAGGCCGGCTTCCCGCAGACCGAAATCGCCTCCGCCAGCTACCGGTACCAGCGCGAAATCGAATCCGGCCAGCGCACCATCGTCGGCGTCAACCGCTTTCAGAGCGACGTATCTCAAAGTGACGCCGCGCCCATCGACCTGCTGCGCATCGGCGAGACCAGCGCCCGGCGCCAGACAGCTAAACTGGCGGCGCTCCGCGCGCGGCGCGATAATAGCAATGTGCAAAAGACTCTGGACGCGCTCCGCCGCGCCGCCGAAGGTACGGAGAATACCATGCCCCCGCTGCTCGACGCCGTGCGCGCCTACGCCACCCTCGGCGAGATCTGCGACGCTCTCCGCGCGGTCTTCGGCACATACCAGGAAACGCCTCACATCTAGACCATGTCAAGACCCATTCGAGTTCTGGTGGCCAAGCCCGGGTTGGACGGCCACGACCGCGGCGCCAAGGTGATCGCCCGCGCCCTCCGCGACGCCGGCATGGAAGTCATCTACACCGGCCTGCGCCAAACCCCGGAGATGATTGTCAACGCCGCCCTCCAGGAGGATGTTCAGGTGATCGGCCTGTCCATCCTGTCCGGCGCGCACAACGCCATCGTCCCGCGCGTCCTGGAACTGCTGCGCCAGAAGGAAATGACCGACGTCATGCTAATTGTCGGCGGCATCGTGCCCGACGAAGACGCCGCCGCTCTCAAGAGCCAGGGTGTGGCGGCGGTCTTCCAACCCGGCGCCTCCCTGGAGGCCATCGTCACCTTTATTAAGGGTGCGGTGCCAGTGGGATAGAGGTGCCGCCAATCTTCTTCAACATCTCCACATGCTCGCGACCAGGGGCCAGCAACGTCACTCGAACGTTTCCTGCATCTGTCTGGTTGAAGAAGAAGCTGTTGAGATCCGGCCACTCATTCCAGTGTCGAGATAACTGCCCGTCCCAAGCTCGAAGTTCGATGAAGCCTTGGTGTGCCCACTGAGGCAAGAGCTGGCGGACATCGATGTCCGGTACGTTATACGTTTCTCCCAGTTGAACCGACTTGTAGTGAAGTTCCTGGCCGAGTGAGTGAGTCGCCAAATCTGCGAAGAATCGATTCATGAAGTTCTCATCGGAGGTCATATCCTAACCTATATGAATTGTGTGGATCGGTTTTTTT
>JANYJN010000447.1 GCA_025358475.1 Candidatus Solibacter sp. | reverse complement strand
AGCGCCTGTTGAAAATCAGCGAGCATGGATTGCGCTTGACTCAGTATTGCAGCAGGCCGCTAACTCATGCATGCGATTCAGCTCCCCCACGAGCGCATCGACTCCGATGCGTTCATAGTACGTTTCCTGAAATTCGAATGTGATCGCACGCAGCCGCTTGAAGCGGGGCGCGTAATCGAAGGCGTAGCTCCAAACCTCAGGCGGAGTCAGGCTGGAATGCGAGTCCATGTAGAACCCGGCGAAGTCATCGCCCCCGCCTAAATGGATTTCCACGACAGCGTCGGGGTCAAGCTCCTCGATATAGTTCGATGGCGGCGGGCCGCCGTTACGCCAACCAACGTACAGATTGTGAAGGTCCAGCAGGGTACCGCAAAGACCTTCGGCATACAGTCTGTTCAGGAAGGCCGGCTCAGTCATATCCATATCGGGAACGGGTGTGAAGAAACTGCCATTCTCCAGCAGTAGCGGGCAGCCCAGAGCAACCTTAAGGCGCTGAAGCTTGCCGCGGATGATCTCGAATGTCTCCTCGTCGTAGACCACCGGGAGGCCGAGACCGGCTTGCGCGTTCGGTACACTGCCCCGTGGCGCGAGGAAGACGCTTAGATGCTCGCTGTACCATAGAAAACCGCCCAGATCGGCGGACATGGCGGCCACTGCTTCGACGAAGACTTCATCGAGGGGGATAGCGCTTGGGAGGGACATTCCCAAGCCGTGCCCAGCTAGCATTCGGCCCTTGGCGTAATGGCGAATCTCCTCCATCGCCCCGAGCGTCCGGTGAAATCGCCGGCCGACCGCCCGTGCCCCAAAGTCGAACCACAGGCGGTCGGGCATGACGGCGATGTATTCAACCAACTCTGGTGCGTGCGTCACAAGGTCCGGAGTTGCCGGATTGTAAAGCAGCCCAACTGCAGGCCGGTTCTGTGTCATGCGCATTTACCGGAACGGTTGTAGGTCTCCCCGTCAGGCTTTGGGCGGAAGAGGCTGAGGACTAAGTTCCACCCGGATAACGTCGCCGAAGTTTTCCTCGACAACGAAGCTGATCCGGCCCGACATGCAATTGCAGTTAGTCAACCGGCGGATGAGACCGAGCGCGGAGCGTCCCACCGCCGCGAAGTCCTCGTCGGTGATGTTACTCGGTACAGTGGCTGTCAGAACTTGACCCGTAGGTCCACTGGAGATCTTGAGATTGGCGTGCCGGACGTGATGTTCGGCGGTAGATGATGCTGACGGCATGGTTCCCTCACTTTCGTTAGAGAGTCTATCATGGTTGTATTTATTTTCAAGTGGTTTTTTTTGTTTTTCTAGCTTCGCGCCGTAACCCCCACAAGGTAGGGGATTACCCTGAGGTTGAACAGCCTTGACAAAGAAACCTGGGAGGGGGAGCCTGCAAAAACGTATAAATGTTCACTAAACCATGCACATATCCTATTTAAAAACCGGAAGTTGTGCAGATTTTGGGCGGAACCGTAAGATTCGATTTGTCCAACTACTTCGTGGACCCTTCCACTATCCTCGGAGCCTTCGCGGCGGTGATAGGTTCTGGCTAGAAAGCCCAACTCACGCTCGTGTAGCCCGTGTGCGCGTGAAAGTTCTGATAATACCCCAGCACCCCGAACTCCTCATGGTAGTTATAAAACTGCCATCCCGCGTTCCACCTTAGCTTAGGAGTTATCCGCACCGACACTCGCCCTAGCGGCGATTGGTACGCCAGTGGAAACGTCTGCACGCCGGTGAACAGCGCCCCGGCCGGGTCCGTCACGCCCGCCGCGGCCGTCGCGCGCCCGTCCCCGGTGTCCTTGGTGATCGTATAGCCCACGTACACGTCCGCGCGCTTGGCCACCGCAAAGCGCGCCCCGAAGTTCCCAACATGAACGTTGCTCAGATACAGCGAGTTGCCTTCCCGCGGCGTCCGCGTCCCCGCGAAATACGCGATTCCACTTACCGTATCCAGATGCAGCTTCATGTAACCCGCATCCAGCGCGAACCAGTCCTTCGGCGCCCAGCTTGCATTCGCCGAGTAGTTCCGCGAGTGCGAACTGTACGCCGATAAGACCACCGGCGCGTTCACGTTGTACAACTGCCTGTAAGAGGTCGATAACTGTACCTTCCGCGTGCGGTAACTCACCCGCCCGTTGAGCGCATGGTAATTGCGATCGCTCACCGGCGTCAAGGGATTGTCGGCCCTCCCCACCTCGCCCTCGAGGTTGGCCGTCAGATTCTTCACCGGACGCACTTGTACCCCCACCGTGCCCGAGTGCAGATGATTCGTATTCTCGTACACATCGTTCGGCGCCGTTACGCCGAAGGCCGGGATCGAGAAGCCCTCGATCGTCCGCACCAGCCGGTCCGTATAACGGTACCCGGCGTAGAACCCGATCCAGTCCTTCATCCGATAGTTCGCGTCCGTCGAATTGGTCACCGTGCGAATGCCAAGATACCGGAAGCGAATCGTCTGCCCGGAATTGCTGCCATTGTTGATTTCCGTGTAGCTGGAGGGCCCGTTGATTCGCAGATTGTTGACCGACGTGTTGTTGACTACCGTTAGCCGGCTGGAGGGCTGCGCGCTGAAACTGAAATCGCCCGCCACCATCGGCCGGTCCGCGCTACCCTGCACCAGGATCTGCCGGTTGGCCGCTCCGCCGAAGCGGTTTGTCCCGCTGGCGAATTCGCTCAGTGCGAAATTGTTGTGGCCGTTCAGATAGCTCAAGCGCGCGTTTAGCGCCCAGCGCTTGTGATTCGCCATCAGGTTGCCAAGCCACCCCGGATTCCTCCCGTGCACCGGCGCCGACTTGGTGAACTGTTGCAGCGCCGTCAGGTCGTTGGCCAGCCCCGCCGACGCCGCGCTGGATCCGTAGAACACGCTGTAGGGTGTGTCCTCCTTAAAGAAATCCCAACGCCGCAGCACGGTCGCTTTGAACCCCGCGAAGTTCACGTCCGCGCCCAGGCGGTACTCGTTCCACTGCCGCCGCAGATCGGCGAACACCGGCACCCCGGCGCTGTTGGCGATGTTGTTGTCCGGTTCCAGCGAGGTGTCCAGCGTCGGGCCGTCCTGCGTATTGCGGCTGTATCCGGCTCGCACCCGGAACTTGCCCAGCGGAAACAGCGTGATTTCGTGATCCTGCATGCGGCGCACCGTATCCATCAAGTGCAGTCCCCCCGCCACCGTCAGGCCGGGATTGTAGTAGTCGTTCAGCCGCCACGTCATGTCGTAGCGGTACAGCCCGTTCTTCTGAATTCGCAGCGTCACCGATTGGTACGGATCGTTGCCCAGCCCCATCGTGTTCAGCAGAATCTGGTCGAAGTAAGGGCCGTGCCCGTCCTTGGAATCGATCGAAAAGTTGCTACCCAGCAGGCGCAGCCCGTTGCGATAATTCACGTCGCTGCGATACTCACCCAGGTCACCACCCACCAGGCTCCAGCGATATCCCGTCTCGAACGAGTTCGTGATGTTGTAGTTTCCGTGGTTTTCGCCGCGCGCCGTGCCCACTGTTTCCGGAGTGGGGGCCACCACCTGCTGCGCCCAAAGCGCTCCCGTTGCGGCAAAGAATATCCAGCATCGTGTCTTCATGGCGTTTACCTCAGGAAGTACTGGTCGCTGTTCGATCCATGTATGGCCACGTGGCACGTGGTGCATTTCTGAAACTTCGGATCCAGCATATTGTGCCTGTTGGATTGCAGAGGTACGCCGTCATTGCGCGTGCCGAAACTCGCAGCGCCGTTATGGCACTCCAGGCAGAGCGTGAACACCACCGGCCTCCTCAGCAGCTTCGCGTTCATGGAGCCATGCGGGTTGTGGCAGGTTTCGCACCCCTCCACCCGCACCGAAGCGTGCTCGAACACGAAGGGCCCGCGCTTGTCGATGTGGCACTTGAGGCACGGCGATTCCGAGTTCAGCGCCTGCTCCATCATGCGCGGCTTCTGCGCCATCTTCCAGGTGGCGTCGAAAGAGCCGTGCGGATTGTGGCAGTCCGAGCACTGCATGAAGCCTTCATTCACGCGGTGCTTGGATGGCATCGAAAACTGCGCGCGCACCGTGGCGTGGCAGCCATAGCAGAGCTCGCTCTGTTTTTTTGCCAACAGATATTTTGGCGTGGCCGCGTGGTGGACGGAGTGGCAGCTTGTGCACGCCACGTCATGGCGCGTATGTTCCGATCGCCGGATGTTCGCCCGCGCCAGATCGCGCGCATGGCACCGCAGGCACGTGTCCAGCACCTGCTGCGGATTCATCAGCGAAAATGCCCGCGGGATAGTCGTCTTCCCGCCGTGCGCCTCCACATGCTTCTGGGCCGGGCCATGACAACCTTCGCAGCCCGTGTTCTCCGGGGCCTCTTTACCTGACGCGATGCTCTTGTAGTGTGGATTCTTGTAGAAGTTCATCCACACGTCGGCATGACAGGTTTTACAGGCGTTACTGCCCGTAAACCCGGAACCTGGGGCGGGCGCCGCCGCCTGGGTCTGTGCGGCGGCCGCGGTCGTTACCAGCAGCAGCAACATTATACGCATTCACTCTCCCGAAGCAAATTCAAATGCCACGCAACTGGCGTCCCCCGCGCCTCATCTGCTCTCGATGATAGCGAAGGCCAACCCCGCCCGCCTCACATGGCCCCCAGAGTTTCCTCAGAATTTACGCTGGTTACCCTGGTGGCATAAGGCACCCCCTTGTGCATTCGGAGTGGCAGGCTTCAGCCTGCCACTCCGAGCGAGGATCGGACTCTTCCTCTGTCGCGCTTGTTCTTGCGATTCTCTCCGGAAACCTCCCCGCAACTTGTTGGATTCTTCGCCGTAGCCGAAAGCGCTGTGGGTGGTCAGCCTTCCACACTTGGCATGAGCCTTGTTGCGAAGCCGCACAATCTCCGCTGACTCCGCGTTCCAGGTTTTGATTTTCTCAACCGCCTTCTCCGCGTCTTCCTCAGCGCCTCCGCGTCACCGCGTCAAATTGGCCGCTTCCCCGTCAAACACTGCACGGTGAACGGCCGCGCTACCAGTTCCCCGTTGAATTCCCTCGCACCCACCGCCGCGCACCGTTCCGGTAAACTGGTCTGTTATCGTGAGGTGCCATGTTCCGAGCAAGAGTTGCCTTCCTGATATGCGCCCTGGCCCCCCTGGCCCACGGCGGCGATTACACTGCGTTGGACCGTTATGTTGCGGCGCCCGACGCTGCGTTCCGCTACACCCTGGTGCGCACCGTGAATTTACCGGGCCTGGTCGCCTATCAAATCGACCTGGTTTCCCAGACCTGGCTCACCACGGCGGAAGTCGACAAGCCGGAATGGCACCATTGGGTGACCATCTACAAGCCGGACCAGTTGACCACTTCCACCGCCGTGCTATTCATAAACGGCGGCAGCAATACCAGTTCGCCAGAGTCGCCCGACCCGTTGATGACGTTGCTGGCGGCCACCGCCGGAGCCGTGGTGGTGGACCTGGGGCAGGTGCCGAATGAGCCCCTCAAGTTCGCCGGCGAAAACCAGACACGCACGGAAGACGCCATTATCGCCTACACCTGGGACAAGTACCTGCGCACCGGCGACGAGCGCTGGCCGGCGCGCCTGCCGATGACCAAAGCCGCCGTGCGGGCCATGGACGCGGTGACGGATTTCCTGGCGAAACTGCCCGCTGGCGGGATGACGGTGAAGCATTTCGTCGTAGCCGGAGGATCGAAGCGCGGTTGGACCACCTGGTCCGTGGCGCAGGTTGACCCGCGGGTGATCGCCATCGCGCCCATCGTGATCGATATCCTAAATGTGCCGGCGGTGTTCGAAAACCAGTGGCGGTCGTACGGCTTTTGGGCGCCCGCGGTGCAGGATTACGTGGCCATGGGGATCATGAACTGGTTCGGCACGCCGCAGATGGCAGCGCTCCAGGAGATCGAAGACCCGTATCAGTACCGCGAGCGTCTGGCCCTGCCCTCCTACCAGATGGCTGCCACTGGTGACCAGTTTTTCGTGCCCGACTCGCCACGCTTCTATTTTTCGGACCTGCCCGGCGAGAAATACCTGCGCTTCGTGCCCAATAGCGACCACGGCGGGTTGGATTCGCTGTCTACCGCCCTCAACCTGGTCGGATGGTTCCGCGCGGTGACGCAGAATTTCCCGCGCCCGCGGTTTCACTGGCACGCCGACCGCTCGGCGGGAACGCTCACCGTGCGCGTGGTGGATACGCCGTCGCAGGTGATGCTGTGGCAGGCATCGAACCCGAAAGCCCGCGATTTCCGGCTGGAAACCATCGGTAAGGCCTGGACCAGTACCCAGCTTTCGGGGACCAATGGCATCTACACCGCCACCGTGACGGCGGATAAAGGGTGGTCCGCCTTCTTCGTCGAACTGACGTTTCCGGGATCAGGCGCTCCGCCAAACGATATCCCGCTGGTGTTCACCACCGAAGTGGTGGTGACGCCCGACGTGTATCCATTCGAGGCCCCGCGGGGCTGGGGAACTACCGTCCCGGCTAGACCCAAGTCCCCGCCTCGCCGATAGGCGCTGGGCAGTGGAAGCCGCGCCGTGCCCGCTCGGTTCTTCATGAAGTTCCGCCGGCCAATCCCTTCACCGAGGTGAGATCATCGAACCATGAGCCAACCGCCGGCAGCCGCGCCATGCACCCAGGGCCGTATCTTCGACACCGATTGGTCGGTTGCCAATGTGGCCAGGCTTCTGCGCGCCAACGCCGGGCGGGGCGTCTGGCGCCCCGCGGGTGCTACCGGCCGCAGTACCGGAGCGGTGAACCAATACTATCTGCGAACGGTTTCCGCGCGCCATCTGCCGAGCGGCGTGTCCTTAATCTTCATGCGGTTGGAACGCGAGAACTGCTGGTATCTCTCGCTCTGCTTTGCGGGCGCCAATGAGGTGCTGCCGTGGAACCCGGAAGCCGCCGAACTGTGGCTCTGGGCGCTGTTCGGCGAGGATCGGCCGCGTGTCCGCGAAGTTCCCGGCGTCAACCCCAATGTCCGGCAATTTACTTTGGCTATGGATGTCTGAAAACACCTGCCAAGCCGGGAATGGGTCCGCGACTTTTCCAAAACGCCACTCGCATCGGCAAACCCAGGAGTATGAATTCCTTGAAATTCCCATGGGGATTGCTACTCTATCTATTTAGGTAAGCGAAAATCCGCCATCTCCGGTGCTCCAGACATCGCACAGACCGTGGCTCTACGTCGCCATGGCGATCGTCATCGTCATAGCGGCTTACTCCTATCTGGACGGCCAGGCCTTTCGCCACGCCGCCAACAGCGCCGACCGCTCGCGGTCGCTGGTCGAGCAGAACCAGGAATTGCTGTCTCTCCTCATGGTCACTGGCGTCAACCAGACCGGATACCTGCTGACCGGCGACGCACGTTATCTGGCTGCCTACAACCTCGCCCTGTCGAAGGTCTCTCTCGCCCGGCAGGTGCTCCGCCGGCCGGGGGTCGCCAGCCCCGAGGATTGCGCGCGTCTCGACGGCCTGATCGCCGCCCGGCTCGAGTATATGGCGCAAACCATCCGCATCGGGCAGCAGGGGGATGTGGCCTCCGCCCTCCAGCGCACCGATCGCGGCCAGGAGGCCACCGACCAGATCCGCGTACTGGTGGCGCACATCATCGCTTTCGAGAACACTCAGTTTCGCGAGCACACCGCCGCCGCCCTGCGTCACGGCTACCAGGCGCGTATTGCGGTGCAACTCGGCGCCCTGATCCTCTTTGGCCTGCTCTGGACCTCCACGGGGCGCATCGAGCGCCTGCTGCGTGCCCAGAACCAGATCGTCTCCGATCTCGAACTGGCGCGCCAGCGCGAGGCTCGCGGAAGCGCCGCTCTGGCCACCACGCTGCGCGGCATGGAGGAATCGGAAAGCCGGTACCGCCTTCTGTTCGAGGCCAACCCTCAACCGATGTGGGTCTTCGACCGCGACACACTATCCTTTTTGGCCGTCAACCACGCAGCCATCGCGCGCTACGGCTACTCGCGCGAGGAATTCCTCGGCATGACCTTGCGCGACATTCGGCCTGCCGAGGATGTGCCCGCGATGCTCGAACATACACGGGTTTCCACTCCCACTCCCCACACGGACGGTCCTTGGCGGCACCGCCGGAAGGATGGCTCCATCCTTATCGTGGAAGTTGCTTCCCACCCCATCCAGTTCGGCGATACCGCCGCCTCCCTGGTGATGGTCGCCGACATCACCGAGCGCAAACGCCTGGAGGAGGAACTCCGGCAATCGCAAAAGCTGGAGGCGGTGGGACAACTGGCCGGCGGCATCGCACATGACTTCAACAACCTGCTGACCGTGATCGAAGGCTATGCCGATATGATTCGAGCCGACCAGGCGCCCGAAGATGCGCACCGCGATTCGGCGCAGGAGATTCTGCTGGCCGCACAGCGCGCCGCTTCGCTCACCCGCCAGTTGCTGGCCTTCAGCCGCCGCCAGATCCTGCAGCCCATCCGCCTCAACCTGAACGCCAACGTCGCCAGTACCCAGCGCATGCTTTCCCGCCTGCTGGGAGAGAACATTAAGATCCATACGGAGCTTGCCTCCGGCCTGTGGGACGTTTTCGCCGACCCCGGGCAGATGGACCAGATTCTCCTCAATCTTGCCGTCAATGCCCGCGATGCGATGCCGTCGGGCGGCGTCTTGAACATCGCAACCGCCAACGTCGAATGCGGTGCCCCGCTCACCCTGGGCCTGGCGGACGGAGAGTACGTTCGTCTCTCCCTCGGCGACACCGGTCAAGGCATGGACGAGGAAACCCAGCGCCATATCTTCGAGCCCTTCTTCACCACTAAGGAAGTCGGCCGCGGTACCGGCCTCGGACTCTCCACCGTTTACGGCATCGTCAGGCAGAGCGAAGGACATATCCAGGTATCCAGCCAACCCGGCAATGGCAGCTCGTTTTCCATCTACCTGCCCCGCGCGGCAGACTTGGCGTCGCCGGTTCCCAAGGGGGCCTCCGGATCGACCCCCGCGCAGCAGGGCGGCGAAACCATCCTCGTAGTGGAGGACGATGAGACCGTCCGCCATCTGGTGGCGTCGATGCTGAAAACGAGCGGCTATCGCGTGATTGCCCCCGCTACGCCATCCGAGGCCCTACGCATCTGCGGCGAATTCTCTACCCCGTTGGACCTGCTGCTGACCGACATGGTGCTCCCGGAAACCGATGGCGCCCAGGTGGCCGAAATGGCCGTCGCCTCGCGCCCCAATCTACGCGTGCTCTTCATGTCCGGCTACACCGAGCACCCGGTCCTGCGGCTCCCCGGATTCGACCGCGGCGCCCCCTTCATCCAAAAACCTTTCTCTAAGGCCGCGCTCACCGCCAAAGTGCGCGAAGTGCTCCAAGCGGAATAAGTGGCATAAGGCTCCGCCCGATCCGTAGCTTCCAATCAAAATTGGAAGGTCAGGCCGCTATAGATAGAGCGGCCCATACCGGGCACCGACGAATTTCCAGTCTTATCGCCGATCCAATACCGGCCACCAAGCGGCAAATCATATTTCCTGTTTCCAAGATTGTCGATACCGGCATCGAGGCGCATGCTCGCCCTTTCCACTAACTTCCACTGATAGCCGGAGCGAAGATTCACCAGCGCGTAACCCGGGGTGCGTAACTCGTTACGAACCGCCTGCACGTCCGTTTTGGCATCGACGGCCTGAAACTCCAGGGTGCTGGACCATTGGCCACGGTGATGATCCAGGCCCAGGTTCCCGTGGAGCGGCATGATATGGTACAGGTTGCCTCCCATGTCGAGATTCTCGCCGCGCACGTAGCCCAAGACGCCGGCGAGCGCAAAACTACCAAGTGTGGCGCTGCCGCCCAAGGGGACGCGGAAGGAGCTATCGACTCCATACAGCCTCGCCGCGTGGTTGGCAAACTGCAGGGTAACGAAGCCGGACGTGGCGTTGAATTTGGCGGCCGTGCAACCGTTGCTCCCGTCCTCGATCACCGGGCAGCGATCCACGTCGATATAATCCTGAACGCGAGTGTAGTACGGTGTGACCTTCACGTCCCAGCCCTGTTTCGACGCGGCGTGCCAGCCTGCCGTTGCGCTCAAGGTGTGGGCAACCTCGGGCCGCAGGTCCAGGTTTCCCACATACCCGTTGCCATCGCCGAACCAGCCGTTCATATTGGCCGACATAGAACTCCGCTTGACCCACAGATAGCGTTCATAAATGCTGGGGGAGCGCGTCTTCCGGGCGTAACTTAATTCGTAAGTGCCGGTCGCATTCGGTTCATACCGGGCTAGCGCGGTCAGGTCGAAGTTGTTGTCCAGGCGATAGTGATCCCGGGCGTTGAAGTCTCTGGCATCGGGATAGTACGCCGCGCTTCCCGTGGTGGTGGTAACCATGTTATAGCCAACCACGTTGTCCGTATTCATGCGCACCACGTCACTGCGAACGCCAACCAATCCGGTCCATCCCTTACCCCGCCTGGTCTCCCATTCGACGAACGTTCCGAACCGGTCGCGCCTGCCGTTGTTCACGTTCCATAGCGTGCCGGGCCCCATGCTGCCAACCGTGGCCCTGACCGGCGTCCACCAGTCGCCGAGCGTGAACCGGCGAAGTTCATTACCCACGCGCAAGGTGTCGTGTGCCGAAAGCGGAATCTCCGCCTCCACCGAATAACCCACGTTGGTGCCTTTCGTATCCATGGGCATGTCCATGCCGGGAACCTTGTCCCTGAGGATATTCATCACGTGCCTGGTGTTCTCGTAGTAGACGCGCGCGCCGAGCCTCACCCGGGCGAAAACCCCCTCATAATGAATGTTGGCGAATCTCGCCTCGTTGCCGGTCATGTCCATGCGGGCATTCACGAAACCTTGTTGCGGAATGTGTTGGTACCCCAGGTCGAGGGTAACGAGGTGGTTCCCGCGGCGGCCGGCTAGCTGCAGGGCGTGGTTCTCCGATTCGTAGAAGGTCGATTTGATCATGGCGCCGGCGCCATCCTTGTAGTCGTTGGCATTGACGTACGAACCGACGTAGCTGGCCCGGAAATTCTCCGTAGCGGCGGACACCCAGGCACTACCACCGTTGACAACCCCGTTCGTACGGTGAAATGCCGAAACACCGCCATGGATCGAAACGCCTTTGTCCCGGCCCGCAAACTCCGGGTCTGCCGAATCGATTGCGATGGTGCCGCCGATGCTATCGCCGCCATGGCTCACAGGCGTGACGCCCGCCATGACGCTCACGCTGCCAACATTCGCCGGATCGATGTAGGATGTGGGAGGATTCATGTGGTTGCCGCAGGCAGACGCCAGTGACATGCCGTTGATCAGCACATTCACCCGATCGTCCGCCATGCCGTGAATCACCGGCAAACCCGAAACGCCTCCGCTGTTATAGAAGTCCAGACCCGGGGCGCCGCTGAGCAGGGACGCCGTATCGCTGGTTCGGGCCCTCGCGGGAACGATAGTCTCGGACCCAGCCGTTATGGCCGGCTCCGTCACCCGGACCAAGGTCGTATTCTTACCAATGCTCAGTTCGAAACCGATGACCGTTTCCCGCCCGGTCGTAACGATGATGTCATTGCGCACGGCTGTTTCAAAGCCGGACGAGGTCGCCGAGGCGTCGTAGCGTCCCACCGGCACCGCGTCGAAAACAAATCGTCCCTGCCGATCCGTGGTAGCCGATTGGGTGGCGCCCGAATCGAAGTTCTTGATGCTGATTTGTCCCCCCGGTACCCGAGCGCCGGAGGGGTCTTTCAGGATCCCTGCAATCCGGCCTGTCTCGGTCTCAGCCAGAACGGGAGCAGTCGCAGTGAACAGTGTGGCAAGCAAAGTCAGCAGGCAAAGGGTCAAACGAAGGCAGTTCTTACGACCGGCGATAGCACGCATGGGCGGACAGTTCCTAGCAGCCAGAGTTTAAGGTATGAAACCATTCTATGCCTTGGTGGAACGGACCCCCTGGTCCCGCTGCCCCGGCAACGATATCCGCATCTTGCAGAGTGCCAGCAGGCCGACGGGGGCGCCGACCGCGGACCGGGGGTTCCGCCCCACCAAGCCAGCCGTTCTGGCGACAGCGCTCAGGTTTTTCATGGGATTTCGCGGGCCGGAGGCCCATTCCAAGGGGCCAGGATGCCTGTCCTACTGGAGCGCGATGCCGCGGGCCTCGATGGTGCGCGCGGTGGCGCGATCGAGGTTGGCCAGGGCTTCGGCGAAATCGGCATGGGCGCGGACTTCGCGATTGCGCGCGCCGATCAGGTCGGTCTGGCGCTGTAGCACCAGGAAGACGCTGGACGTGCCGGCTTGGAACTGGCGCTGCTCGCTCGCGTTCTGCTCTTCGGCGGATTGGCCCGCCAGGCCGGCCGCATCCAGGCGGGCGCGGCTGGAATGCACCGCTTGCAAGGCGTTGCGGACATCGGCTTCCACGGCCATGCCGACCTGGTTCTCGACGGTATGCAGGCGGCGTCCTTCGGCGGCGGCGATGGCGGACTGCGCTTGCGCGGTGCGGTTACGAATCGGCAAGGACATTTGAACGCCGACCTGGGCGACGGGAAAGTTGCCACGCCCGATATTGCTGAGCGACTGGCCGTAGCCGCCGTTGAGGATGGCAGGCACCTGACCGAGTCCCGGGAAGAAGGCCGCGAGCGGGCTGGCCCCCTGCGGCACGACGGTACCGGCGAGGCCAGCCAACGAGAGGTTGGCAAAGGCGTCGATGCGGATTCGCGCGGCCTCGCGGGCGAGGCGCGTATTCAACGTGTTGATGTCAAGGGCCAAGCCGGTTTCCGCCACTTCCGGGCGGGCCCCGAGCGCCTGTTTGACGGCGTCTTCCAGCGTGGGAATGGCGACGTTCAGATCGAGCGGCGTCTGGGGAATCAGGGCCGCGCCCCACATGAGGTCGCTGCGATTGGGCAGCATCAACGATTTCAGATTGTTCTCGGCGGCGGTCAGGGTCTGCTGGGCGGCAAACAGGCTCTGCTGAAAATTGGCGGCCTGGGTTTGCGCCGCCACCACGTCGACGGGCGCCAGGATGCCCTGCTCGGCCTGCCGGCGATTGCTCTCATACTGGTGCCCGGCCAGTTTCACCGCCTCGGTCTGCACGTTGAAATTGTTCCAGGCGTAATCGAGCTCCCAGTATGCCTGGATGGCCAGCGTGACCACTTCGATGACACGCTGGCGCAGCGCTTGCACGCTTAGCTGCCGGTTCTTGCGCGCCACTTGAATGCGATGGCGGTTCTCGTCGAAGCGCAGGCCGCGCCACAGGGGCTGTGTAAGGCTAAGCGAGAGCGCCGTGGGAAATTGCGGGTTAAGCGTGTTGAACGTGCTGTCGGTGGATTGGCGAGCGTTGTTGAAACTGAACGCGTAGGTTCCGCCGAACGGATTGTTACCGCTTAACTGGGGGGTGAAGTTGAGATCGGTATTGGTCAGCTTGCCGGAGGCCGTGCCGCCGATCAGCGACGCCACGGGCACGACGGCGCGTGTGCGGTAAGCGCGCAGGCCGAGGAGCGGATCGTAATAGCCCTGGGCGCCAGAGACCTGGTAGCCGGCCTCCTCCAGTTGGATGCGCGAGGTGGCCAGGTCGGGATCGTTGGCCAGGACCAGCTCGATGACCTCGGGCAGTCGCAGCGTGGCCTGGGTTACGATACCGATGCGCGGTTTGACTTCGACCTGCTTCAAGGGTTGGAGCGTTAACACGGGGACAGGCCGGGAGGCCTGTCCTACGTCTTGTCCGAAGAGGGAACCGACGAGGGCGGCAGAGACCACGGCGGCCTTTTTAAAGCGCCGCCCAACCCCGGAAAAAAAGTGGGCTACGCGGCCGGTAGAGAAGCTATCGCCCAGGTCTTCGAACAGGGAGTAAAACACCGGAACGGCCAGCAAGGTGAGCAGCAGGCAGAGAGATTGTCCGCCCACCACGAGCACCCCGATAGAGCGGTTAGTGGCGGCGCCGGTGCCGTGCGAAATCACCAGCGGCGTCATGCTGGCCACCAGGGCGATAGTGGTCATGAGGATGGGGCGCAGGCGGTCGCGATTGGCCAGGATGATGGCGTCGTAGCGGTTCATGCCTTCGGCACGCAGGCCGTTGGTGTGGTCGATCTGTAGAATCGCGTTCTTCTTGACGATGCCGAACAACAGCAAGAGGCCCAGGCCGGAGAAGATATTCACCGTTTGCCCCGCGATCAACAGGGCCAGAATGCCGAAGGGCGCGGCCAAGGGCAGGGTGATGAGAATGGTGATGGGGTGGATGAAACTTTCGAACTGCGCGGCCAGCACGATGTACATAAAGATGAAAGTCAGCAAGAAAGCGAGCCCGAAGTAGTAGCCGGTGCGGCCCAATTCCTTGGAGATGCCGGTGAGTCCGACGCGGTAGCCGGACTCCATGCCGAGTTTCTGCGTCTCCTCGTTCAGTTGTTGGATGATGGCCGCCTGGGATCCGCCGGGTTGCAGATTGGCGCTCACCGTAACCTGGCGCTGGCGGCCGATGCGGTTGATGGAGGATGGTCCGGTACCGGGGACCATGCGCACCACCTCGTCGAGGCCCACGGCGCGCAGCTTTTGAGAAGGCACGGTCATCTTGGCCAGGCCTTCGACGCCGCCGCGGAACTGTTCCTGGGCGCGGACCACGACATCGTACTGGTCTTCGCCGGCGTTGAAGCTGGACGCGTTCTGGCCGGCCACCAGGGTATTGAGCGCCATTTCGATGTCCAATACGCTGACGCCCAGATCGGCGGCGCGGGGGCGGTCGATCTCCAGGCGCACTTCGGGCTTGCCGCTGCGCAGTGTGGTATCGGTATCCACCAGCCCGGGGTTGGCTCTCATTTTGGCGAGCAGCGCCTGAGAATACGCCGTGAGCTTTTGCAGGTCCGGCCCCTGGATGAAGTACTGGATTTCGGCGTTGCTCTGGTTGCCTCCCACGCTGCTGACCAGTTCCACGCCGGTGTGAATCTCCCGCGGGTACTTCTTCATGAGCTCGCGAGTGCGCTGCATGACCTGCTGCTGGGTGACCTGGCGCGCATCGATATCGGTCAGCTTGACGTAGATGACGGCGTTGTTGACGCTTTTATCGGCGCTTCCGCCGGCGGTCATTAAAGTGTGGGCCACACCGGGCAACTTGCGGACATCCTGGGCGATTTGCTCCGCCAGGTTTGTGGTGGCGGCGATGGACGTTCCCTCCGGGGTGCGGATGAGGACGTTGTACTGCGACTGGTCGTCCTGCGGCAGGAAATTCTTGCCGACGAACATAAACAGGGGAGCACTGGAGAGGATGACGAACACGCTGGCCGCGACGATGAGACCGCGGTGCGCCATGCTCCAGGTAAGCATGCGCGTGTACCAGACATCGAGGTGCTTGAAGACGAAGGCATCCTTGGAAGAGTGGTGTCCCGGCCCGGCGGTCTGGGGCTTGATGAAGCGGGAGCAGAGCATGGGCGTAAGGGTGAAAGATACCAGCAGGGAAACCGCGATGGCAAAGGCCGAGGTGAAGCCGAAGGAGCTCATGAAGCGGCCCACAATGCCGCCCATGAAGCCCACCGGAAGGAACACCGCCAGCAGGCTCAAGGTGGTGGCCATGACGGCGAGACCGATTTCCTTGGTGCCCAGAATGGCCGCCTGGAACGGCGGCATATTCTTTTCCTCAATGAAACGGTAGATATTTTCCAGCACGATGATGGCGTCGTCAATCACGATGCCCACCATCAGGGTGAGTGCCAGCATGGTGATCTGGTTGAGGGTGAAGCCCATGGCGGCCATCAGGGCGAAGGTGGAGACGATGGAAGTGGGAATGGCAATGGCGGCGATCAGGGTGGTGCGGATATTGGCCAGGAAGAGGAAGATGATGATAGCCGCGAAGAAGCTGCCCTCGATCAGGTGGTTCTTGATCTTATCCACGGCGGCCTTGATAAAGACCGACTGATCGCTGATCACGCGAGCCGTGACATCGGGCGGCAGCGAGGCGGAAATCTCCTGGAGCCGCTTTTTGACCGCGTCGGCGGTGGCAACGGTATTGACGCCGCTCTGTTTGGCCACGATCAGGGTTACGGACGGAACCCCATCCAGGCGGGCGGCGGAGCGCGGTTCCTCATAGCTATCCACCGCCCTGCCGATGTCCGACACCTTGACCACATAGCCCGCGCGCGTGGCCACGGTGATCTGGTTGAACTGCGCCGGATCCAGAATGCGGCCGGTGGTGCGCACGGTGAGCTCGCGGGCGCCAGCGTTCAAATTGCCGCCCGGCAGTTCCAGATTCTGGGCGCGCAAGGCGTTGAACACGTCGTTGATGGTGAGGGCGTAGGAACGCAGGCGGTCGGGATCCACCTCCACATGGATCTCGCGGCGCGCGCCGCCCACGATGGTAATCTCGCCGACGCCAGCGGCGTTTTCCAACTTCTGTTTAATCTGCTTATCGGCGATCAGGGTGACGTCGCGCAGGGAACGCCGGGCGGAGACGGCGATCTGCAAAATGGGGGCGGCGTCGGGATCGAACTTCTGCACCACGGCCTGCTTGGCGGTCTGCGGCAACTGCGGCACGATGAGGTTGACCTTGTTCTGCACTTCCTGGGCCGCCACGTCGCCGTTCTTGGACAACTCGAACTGAATGACGACCAGCGACTGGCCTTCGGACGAGGTGGAGCGCACCTCGTCCACCTGGCTAATGGTGTTGACCGTGTCCTCCACTTTCTTGGAGATTTCGGTTTCGATCTCCTCGGGGGAGGCGCCGGGGTTGGCGATGATGACGACGACGGTGGGGATATCGACCTTGGGAAAGAGATCGACGCCGAGGCTGAAGTAGGAAAAAATGCCGACCACTACCAGCGCCAGAATCAGCATGGTGGCGAAGACGGGGCGGTGGACGCAAAGTTGGGCGAGTTTATGCATGGGTTACCGTGCCTGTGCCTGCACCTGGGCGCCGTCGAAGAGGGCGTTTTGCCCACCGGCGGCGACGGTCTCATTGCCGCTGAGCCCGTTCACGATGCGGATCTGGTCGCCAACCACTTCGCCGGTGACTACGACGCGGAGGCGGGCGGTATTGTTGTCGATGGTGAAGACCTGGTAGGAATCGGTGGTTTTGTCGCGGACCACGGCGTTGCGCGGCACGAAGACGGCGGTTTCGCCGCCGGGCAGCAGGACGCGCGCGGTGGCGAACATGCCGGGACGGAGTTCGCCCTTGGGGTTGAGGAAGGTGGCTTCCAAAATGAAGACGCGGGAGTTGGGGTCCACGGAGGGATTCACGGCGGTGATTTTGCCGGTGAAATCGCGGTCGGGGTAAGCGGCCACGCGGGCCAGCACGGTCATACCGAGTTTGCCGCGCGCGGCCAGTTGCTCCGGCGTCTGCAATTGGAGCTTCATGGTGCCGATGCGGACGATGGTAACGATTTTATTGGCGAACGCCACAAACTCGCCGGCGGCCACGGGGCGGGCGGTGATGAAGCCATCGAAGGGGGCGCGGACGGTGGTATCGGCGAGACCCTTTTCGGCCTGCGCGAGTTGCGCGCGCATGCCTTCGAGCGAGGCCTGGGAATTTTCCACGGCGGCCCAGCTTTGGCGCGCGCCATTGAGGGCGGCTTCATACTGCTGGCGGGCGGCATTGGCCTGTGCCTCGGCGGTTTCCTGCTGGGTGCGGGCGCGCTCAAAGGCAGAGCGCGAAACGTCGCCGGAAGCCACCAGGTTCTCGTACCGTTTGCCGTCGGCGGCGGCTTGGCGGGCCAGCGCCTGGGACGATTCGAGGGCGGCGCGGGCGGCGACCGCCTCCGGCATGAGGGCGGGATCGAACTTACCCTGGCCGCTGAAACCGATGCGTAGTTGCGACTGCCGCACTCCGGCGGTGGCCTGATCTAAGGCGGCGCGGGCCTGATCCAGGCGGAGTTGCGCGTCGCGATGATCGAGTTCGCAGACCACTTGGCCTTGCGTGACGAAATCGCCGATGTTGACCGGCGTGGCGATCACGCGGCCGGGGACCATGGGGGCGATGTCGCTGGTTTCATCGGCGACGAAGGTGCCCGTCTCCTGGAAGGCGGCGGGGACGGTGCGGGTGACTGCCGGGGCAGTGGTAACCGGCACCTTCTTCGGCTCTACGGGACCGGCAGCGGTGGCCTGGGGGTTGCTGGCGCAGCCGGCCAGGAAGAGAGAGGTGAGAACGAGTGTGATGATGACGCGTGGATTCATTTACTGTGCCTTTTTAGGTGTGATCTTTCTGGATTCCGTGCATGACAATGGCAACGAAGCTGTCGGCTATCTGGCCATCTGTGACATTAGTGTGGAAGCCGAACATCTGCGTCATGGTGGCGTATTGCGCTGCCATCCCGTAGGCGGCACCAATAATAGCGCCCGGGTCGCCTCCGCGGAGAGCGCCCTCGCTCTGTCGACGCGTGACGTACTGGCACAACAGCCCAAAAATGGGCAACGAAAACTGGCGGTTGTATTCGAGGGCGGTTTCGTGCCCCTCGAGCGCGGCGAACAGGAGCACGCGGTGGCCGCGGAGGTCGCGGCGATAGTCTTCGATGACCCGTTTGACGATGGCGCGGATCAAGCCTTCGTCGTCGTTGCGATCCATGCAGCTTTTCCACTGCGCGATGCACTCGGCGAGCTGGCCATTGTCGTGGTGATGATCGAGCACCGCGTTGTACAGATCTTGCTTGGTGGGGAAGTGGCGGAAGATGAGGGCTTCAGTGACGCCGGCGGCGGTGGCGATTTCCTTGGTAGTGGTGCCCGAGAATCCTTTGCGGGAGAAGAAATCGAGCGCGGTTTCGACTAGTTGACGGCGTCGGTCGCTGGCGTGTAGCCGGGGTGCGGAGGTGCGGGGATCGCTCACAGACCCCATTGTAAGTTAGTACTTACTTACAGTCAAGCGCTAACGTGTTTTTTTCGGAAGCAGTTCGATTGGGTGGGGCGGATCCCCTGGTCCGCGCGTGACGCCCGCGTCCCGCTGCCGGCACACCGGGACAGCATCACGCAGGGTGCGGGCAGGCCGACCAGGGGGTCCGCCCCACGATTTGTGCAGAATTGCCAATGGCATCCGAACTAAGTGGCATCGGCCTCCGCCACCAACCACAAGGCGTGTGTTTGCTTTGGGTTGGGGCAGGCTTCAGCCAGCGAGCGCCCGCTGGCGGGCACCGTCGCCTCAGATTGGCGTTGCGAGCCGCGACCCGGGTACCGTCTGGGTCTGGAGCGGTTGCTGGGCATGAGCAACTTATGCGGCGTCTCCGGCGAGATGTACGATTTGAGCCCGGCGGCGGATGGGCCATGGGATGTCGTCTTCGACGGCAAAAACGAGTTTCCTGCCCAGCACGCGCGATTCCGCTAGAATGGCGGAGAGCGCGGCGTCGAGCAGGTGAACGCGCCCATCGCCGCCGCGGCGGGCCGCGTTCGCGACCAGGCAAAGATCGTCCACCAGCACGAAGTCGTGGTTCTCGATGGCGCCTTCGATCATGCGGAAGAATGTCTCCTCGATGGCCGCCGGGCCTTGCGTCTGGCGAGCGTTCACGAACTGCCGCGCGCCCAGAAAGACCCCTCCCCGAATGGCTTGCACACGCTTCAGAATCGCGGTCTTGCCGGCGCCCGCCGCGCCGCTGAGTACTGCCACCGGACTCACCGCGAGGTGGACCAACAGGCTGTCGGCAGCCTCCTGTTGGGCGGTAGTGAGAACGATTTCGGGATCCATTGGATTAGACTTGCAACGTGCATGAAGAGATACCAACGAGCACGGTGTTCAACTGCTAAGTGGAAGACGAGGACTTAGGCGAGAGCGCGGGAGTTGGAAAAAAGGCACTCTTGCATCGATTCGGTTGGATGATTTCTCAAAGATATGCCTCCTTTCTCAAAAATTGGATACTTATAAGTTTATCACGGTGAGGTCCGCGCCTCAACCCGCTTTCGATTAAACCGGTTTCATGCGGGGAATTCGTCCTGGCATTGTAACGAAAAGTGGAGCGCGCGTTTCCGCTTACACGCCGGTCACCGGCATGGCCGCCAGCAGCAGCCCGATGGGTGCAAAGCCAGACGGCCGCCCGCCGCCCGCCGTCACTTCGCCACCAGTGTCACCGGCCCCAGCATGCCCGCCGGCAGCGCGCGCACGCTCCCCATATCCTGAGCCTGGAATTTTTCTCCGTACTTGGCCGTCAGCCCCTTATAGTCCGGTAGTGGCCCCTTGGCGAGTACGTTGAGCGCCAGATTCGCCACTACCACGCGAATCGCATTTTCGCCAGGCTTCAGCAATCCGGTGATCTCCACTTCAAACGGCGCCTTCCACACCGCGCCCGCCGCCTTCCCGTTGACGAACACCTGCGCCGCTTCGCGAATCGGACTCTCCAGCCACGCCCGCATGCCCGAAGGCGCGCGCCGCTCCGAGGCGGGGTCCACCACCGTGCCCTCGCCGAAATTCAGGAAGAGCCTCTGTCCCTTGCGCAGCATCGCCGCCGGAGCCGCCACTGTGCGCTCATAGGTCGCGGTGCCGGAGTAGAATTTGCGCACTGCGTCATCGGTCCAGGAGCGCAGCGTCGCCATCGATACGGCCTGCGGCGAATCCGGGAACTTCAGGGTCCAGTTGGCGCTTACATCCACTGGCGGGATCGCCGGACCGCTCATCGCGGGGATTGTGGGCGCGACCCCCCTGGAGAACACCAGCACGCGCGATTCGTAAGGCGCCAGATCCAGGTCCATCCCTGCCTTTGCCGATTTGCCGGTGAACGGATCCCACCATGCCGCCAGCATTCCCACTACCCGGAATGTCGCTGTCGCTTTCACCGCGCGATTGCTGGTGTTGGCCAGAAAGTAAATGTCCGCAAACGGCAACTTGCGATGCACCACGCCGACCTCCGGCGGCAGGGTGAAATCCGCCGGCAGCGCCGCATGCAGCGCGTCGCCCAGTTTCGCGTCGCCGGTCAGTTTAAACTTGGCGGAGAGTTCGCGGATGGGCGGCGTGTCGCCTTCGTCGCGCATGCCCGGCGCCAGCGATGGTAGCCGCCCGGTGAAGAGCACCTTCCCGCCCTTGGAAACGTGTTCCGAAATCTTTTGCAGCGTCGCCAGCGGGATCCGCTCCACGTTCGGCACGATCAGAATTTTGTGGGTGATCCCCTTGGCCGTGATCGCCCCATCGTCGGTAAAATCGAAGTTATACCCGGCGTCCAGAATTGCCGGCACCAGGTTCGGTCCCAGCAAATCATCCATCGCCTGATTCACCGAATCGTGCCCCAAAGTGAAGCCCGCAAACGCGTCGTGCGTCGGCAGGTAGACGGCGACGTCGATGGCCGGCGTTCCCTGCCGCAAGATCCAACTGATGCGCTGCATGTAGGTGGTAATGTCCGGCATCACGATCCACCACGGGTTGTGTTGATTGAAGACCGCCGCCGCGTAGAACCGCCAGCCTGGCTCCGGCACTCCAGGCGGGGTGTACGGCCAGCCGTGCGCCACCAGTTGATTCACCCCCTGCAAAAAGTGCAAGTCGGCCTCGGCTTTCATATCCAGGGGCGTGGCCCGGAACACCGGCGAATGCAGCCAGGTCCACGTTTCACTGGAACTCACCGGGTTTCCATATAAGTGGTTGGCGGAAGTGGCCCAACGCGTGGTGGAGAAGCGGCGCCATTGCGTGCCCTCGCC